>NZ_CAWPRC010000184.1:0-18505 GCF_963890165.1 Aliivibrio sp. SR45-2
ATATTGTTTTATAATCTAGTATATTTAATGATAACGACACTAATGTTAATATTATTAATGACAGGTGTAAATAACCAATTTTATTACTCTTCTTCATAAGGTGAATTAATTCCTAAATATGTATTTTTAATCGATGAGAAAAATAATTCTTTATTATTCATGTTGTTGATGCATATTATTAAAGGTTTTGTATTTTCTATATATCTAAGACGTTCTAACGTATGGTTAGTTATATTTAAAAAAGTATTTTTAAATATAGAATTTATTATCAAGTTAGACTTCATGTTTTTTTGATAACTTGATTTTGCTTGTTTTGTTGCTATTTCATGGAATGCATAGATTGCATGGATTGAAATCGGTGTATTTCTGAATTTATCGTTAAATGATTTATTTAAAACATCAAAATACAGATTGTATATTTCTTCATATCGTGACTTTAAACAACACCTAATGCCATGTTTTATATTGTAATTTACTGATATTCCGGTTTTTTCTTTGACCTGTTGTCTTGCGTTAAAAATAGCCTTTTGATTATAAGTAAAGCTATCTTTAAATTTTATTTTTTTTGGTAGGAATGTAGATGTAAAAATTATAGGTTTTCTTTTCTTAAAAAAGAAAGAAGGTGTACATTCCTTACCAATTAATACATCATCATTGAGATATAAATAATGCTCTGATAATGGTTTTATATTATGAATATGAGCTTCAATAACCGTTGAATTAAATGTAGGTAAATATGATTTAGGTATAATTTCAGTATGATCCACAATAGTAATAAAATCACTAGAGCATAACCAAGCCGGTGTTTGGTTATCCGTGATTATGTAGATATGATTTACCCATGGAATATTTTTGGCGACAGAACGTAACGAAATTTTCAATTCGTCATTGTCATCATATCTAATTTTTTCATTGTTTTTATCACATGGGTTATACAAATTATAATAATGTTCTTTTCTTTTATTCCAAGACATATCATTATTATTTACCCAACAATAAACAAGATCTATTTTCATTATACTACCAATAAATAATGTACTTTGAATTTAATTTTTATTAATAATTGCCATATATTCAGCAATGCCATTGGCGACTGACTTAAATTCAACATCACAACCGGCAGCGCGTAATTTTGTTAAATCGGCTTGGGTGAATTCTTGATAAGCGCCTTTTAAGTGGTCAGGAAAAGGTATGCTTTCTACAGCACCTTTGTTGTGATGCTTGATCACCGCATCCGCCACCGCTTGGAAAGGTTCAGCTCGGCCAGTACCACAGTTATAAATACCAGATACGCCATTTTCTAAGAACCAAAGGTTCACTGCCGCAACATCACCGACGTAAACAAAGTCACGTTTAAATTGGTCACTGCCTTCAAACAATTTAGGGTTATCGCCAGCATTCATTTGGTTGTTTAAATGGAAAGCAACAGAAGCCATTGAGCCTTTATGTTGTTCGCGAGGACCATACACATTGAAGTAGCGGAAACCCGTAATTTGAGACACGGTTTCACCATGCGCTTCAGCATCTGCCCATAAGCGACGAACGTAATTATCAAATTGTTGTTTTGAATAACCATAAACGTTTAATGCGCCTTCATACTCACGTTCTTCAATAAAGGTTTCAGTATCACCATAAGTTGCCGCAGAAGAAGCGTACAAGAATGGGATCTCACGTTCGATACAAAAATGAAGCACTTCTTTAGAGTATTCATAGTTGTTCATCATGATGTATTTACCATCCCATTCCGTCGTTGCAGAGCAAGCGCCTTCGTGGAAAATCGCATCAATAGAGCCAAAATCATCACCTGCCATAATTTGGGTAATGAAATCTTCTTTATCCATGTAATCCGTGATATCAAGATCAACTAGGTTCTTGAATTTTTTACCATCTTTTAGGTTATCAACCACTAAAATATCGTTGAAGCCCTTGTCATTTAATGACTTAACAATATTGCTGCCAATCATGCCAGCGCCGCCAGTTACAATGATCATTTTGATACCACTAGATTTTAATATAATTGGTTGAATTGTAGCAGAGAACAAAATCAGGCGCTACGTGGGAGAAGGGTTTTCAGGTCGCTTCGCTTTCAGGTTTCAGGGTAAAGCGGGAAGATCGGAATTCAGAACGATTGCAGGCTCCCTTGTAGGGTTCAGAGATGATCACTGAAGTTATAGTAGCAAAGAATCGTTCCTCCCCTTGATAGATAAATTATTGGGGTTGGTGATGTTGATAGAAAGGGAGGTTAGGAGGGGTTGTTAATAAATAACTTTGAATATACTCGCAATTGCTTTAGCTCTTTAATTGAATGTTATTTTTTTCTTCTATTGTTGATGGAATATTTAGAAATAAAAGCTATAACCCCCTCTAACTCCCCCTTGTATTGATTTAATCATTTTCATACATACGGCGTTAAAGGGGGAGAACATTCTTTATCGCTTTTATTACAACGATCATCCCTGAAACCAGAAAGCCAAGCAACCTGAATCCTAAGATCTAAAACCCAAAAGGACTGTCAATGCCAAAACCCCAAAAAAACTCAACGCAAACCATGAGCCTAGACGTGAAATTAAAACATCATGGCGGAAAATTCGGCGTCACCGGTTCTTGCCACGAACTCAATATTAATAACAACAGTAACAACCAGGGCATATTGATCGACTGCGGATTATTTCAAGGAAAAGACGCGAAAGATAAAAACGGTAACGAAAGAAGGTTAGATATAGAGTTCTCAATATCACACCTAAAAGCATTAATTCTTACTCACACCCACATCGATCATATCGGTCGATTACCTTGGTTACTAGCCAAAGGATTTAAACAACCTATTTATTGCACCCCAGCAACCGCAGAGCTGGTTCCATTAATGTTAGATGATGGATTAAAACTGCAACTCGGATTAAACAAAGGCCAAAGAGCAAGAGTATTAGAGTTAATAAGAAAGCAGATAAAACCCATCCCATACAATCAATGGCACCAAATTAAACTCACCTCCAAAGCTAAACCTTCTCGTTCTCAAAGTTCTTGCTCTTCCCTGAAAGCGAAGCGCCCTGAACCCTTAAACCTGCTCTTAAGATTCCAACCCGCAGGTCATATTCTCGGTTCTGCTTATGTCGAAATCAAATTACCCAATAACAAAATAGTCGTTTTCTCTGGTGATTTAGGTCCATCAAATACGCCATTGTTGCCTGATCCCGTACCACCAAAACGTGCAGACTTATTAGTGATCGAAAGTACTTACGGCAATAAGCTTCATGACAGTGTAGAAACCAGAGCAAAGCGGTTACAACAAATTATTGAGCGTTCTTTGGAAGATGGAGGGGCAATTATCATTCCCGCATTTTCAGTTGGGCGAACCCAAGAGTTATTGTTTGATATAGAGCATTTAATACACCACAACAAAATAGACTCAAAAATTCCCATTATCTTAGATTCACCACTTGCCAACAAAGTCACCAAACAATATCGACGCTTCAAAAAGCTATGGAGTAAAGAAGCGAAGACCAAGTTAAACAACCAACGCCACCCTCTTAATTTTGAACAATGCATCACCATAGAAAGCCATAAAGAACATCTTAGTTTGGTTAATAGACTAAAAACCACCGCAGAGCCTTGCATCATCGTTGCCGCCAGTGGCATGTGTGCAGGTGGCCGAGTTATGAATTATCTAGAAGCGTTATTAGCAGATAAACGTACCGATATTATTCTGGTAGGTTACCAAGCCCATGGAACATTAGGCCGAGATCTACAAAATAGAGAAGAAACCGTCTGGATAGATAATCAACCAATAGAAATGAATGCTCAAATTCATACCATGTCAGGATATTCAGCTCATGCTGATCAAGCGGATTTAGTTAAGTTTGTTGAGGGGATTGAAGAGGGAAGAAAAGAGATAGTTGTTGTACATGGGGAGAACTCCGTTAGAGACGAGTTTGAGAGGGTGCTGGAGACTAGAAACTATACGCTGCGCTAACTAGGGACTATAAGAGCAGGTATATAGATGTTGTTTATTTACTTACATAATATGAAAGGAGTAAAAGTGTGTTATTTGAAAAGTTAAAAGTATGGCAGCGTTCTGCTCGATTGGCTTGTGATGTCATTGAATTATTTGAAGGAAATAAGAACTATGCATTAAAAGACCAAATCCTACGTTCTTCGTTATCTGTGTCGTCAAATATATCTGAGGGGGAAGAGCGAGAGACGATAAAGGAGAAAATTCGATTTTACTATTACGCGAAAGGATCATGTGGAGAACTACTTACGCAGCTATTAATAGCAATTGAAACCTCAAGCGTACCAAAAGACCCCGCTCTTTTATTAGTAAAAGAAATAAGAGAAATAGCAAAGGTGATTGCTGTCATTATTCAAAAGGACAAAAGAAAGATCTGAAAATATAAGCTTTTGCTCTTATAGTCTCTAGTTAGCGAAGTGTATAGTTTCTAGTCTCATATAACTTTTTCGGTTACAATTTTTAAATACTTGAACTTATTTGGCACGGGAAAGAGCAATGAAAACAAAAGACAGGATCATTCACGGTGCCTTAGAACTCTTTAATAAAAATGGTGAACGTAACATCACCACCAACCATATCGCCGCGCATCTTGAGATAAGCCCTGGTAACCTGTATTACCATTTCCGTAATAAAGAAGAGATCATTAACGGTATCTTTGATAATTACGCACAAGAGCTAAAGATGCGATTTCAACCAATGGCAGAGAACGAACAATCGGTAATGCCAAGCGCACAGATCATGCTAAGTTACCTTGATTCTATTTTTGCATTAATGTGGAACTACCGTTTTTTCTACGCCAACTTACCTGATATTTTAAGCCGAGATACGGGTTTAAAGCAAAAGTACACCCAAGCTCAAGAATCCCTAAACGATAATCTTCTTAGCATTATGAGCGGGTTTAGAACCTCAGGTCTGATAGCACTTGAAGATGATGAGTTACTTGCATTAACCAAAACATTACATCTCGTTTCCTCATGTTGGATAAGCTACCAAACGGCACAATTATCAGATAAAGAAATAACAGAAGCGGTGGTTTATCAAGGCATGCTACAAATGCTAAATGTGGTTAGGCCAATGGCAACAGCGGAGGGAAGAAAGCAGATATTAGAACTAGAAGCGCATTATAAGGGTAGGTTATAGAACGCTTCGCTCCGAGTGACGAGGACGGACTTCGCCCTAGAGAAGCGAGTAAGAGCTTAAAAGAAAAACGGATATAACTGGTGTCGTTATATCCGTTTTTGAAACTATACGCAGTGCTAACTAGAAACTAGAACGCTTCGCTCCTATAAGAGCAGAGTATGCACTAGAAATTATCTTTATAATTAGCTACCTTTGAGAGCAGCTTTTGATTTTATAGTCTCTAGTCAGCGAAGCGTATAGTTTCTAGTTCTTATCTAACTTTTGATTCTCTCGTAAACCACGGCGATCTCTCATCCGTTAATTCATACAATTCATGCTGTTTATTCAACATCTGTCCGCCATCACGAGTGAGTGGTTGCCAATTAAAGCCAGCTCGGTTTTTACTTGGTTTCACTGTCATAATGTCAAAAGGTATTGAGAGATAAAACCCTTTGGTGTAACTGCCCTCGCCAAACTCTTCTGCTGATAAATCGGTAAAGCTTGCGTAAGCGCCAGCGATAACACCCGAATCAAACTGTTTAGAGAAATCAATTCGCGTTCCTTTATCACCCGCCAAGAATTGGCCGACACCGACTTTAAGCAATGTGTTTTTCAAGAACGACCATTGAGGGGCGTAATAGCCGGTCACAAATCCTGTCATACCGCTGGATATAACATAATAATCGCTGCCATCAGAACCACCAGATTGGAAGTCTTGCTCGTAAAATCCAAACCAGCTGTCTGGTGAGCGTTGTTTAATGTATGTAGCATCAACACCTATAGCCCAATTACTGTTTAATGGGCGGTACATTACTTCTGAGCCAATGCCACCAAACATACTTTCTAAATAACCTGCATACGCTTGGCTGTATAATCCAGAACCGTACTCTTCAAACCAAGTTAATTGTAACGTATTTAAACGCACAGGGTTGTCATGCACATACGCTCTAAACATGGTTCGAACTCGAGCAACAGAATTACCGGTGCCATCAGGGGGAGTAATGTAGTTAAACTTATCGTAGTTGTCGATTAAGTTAAAATACAATCCACCAGAAAACTGAATCTTATCTGTTAGCCATATTGATGCATCGGTATTGACACCAAGAGCATATAAATAAAAATCTTCTGCATTACCAATAGATTGCGCGAGGGTAGGAGAAATAGAGTAATCCCAACGCTCAAGGTTATCGCTTTTTAGCTCATCTTCTGATGCCAAATAAGTGACGTCATCAACGTGAGTCGCATCCGTAATATCCGCATGAAAATACGTATTATTGGCTACTTTTTTGTATTGTGCCGCATCAATGGTTGTTTCAGACAATGGCATCGATTGGTTAGCTTCAATAATGCGATAGGTTGAAATCGTTGCGGGAACGTTATTGGCTAAAATAGTGGCGGCACGCTCGTGCGCTTCATTGGTGTCGCGGTATTTTGTTTGTGTCGCAATAACGGTGACCGAATCATCGTCTGCGTAAATTTGACTCTCTTCATAGCCTGCATTGCCATTAAGTTGCTGATTCACTCGTTGCCAGTTCACCTCATCAATAGATTGAGTCGTTGATTCGGTATAAGCAATGGTCGGTTCATCACGCCAAATGGCTTTCATGTCATTAAAGTTGGTACGTAAATTAACCCCAAGCGTTAACGTATCACCACGCTCGTAACTCAGTTTAATATCACCCCAATCCCCTAAACCATAAAGCACACCAACGTTCCATGGCGTGTGTTGGGTCATATCCACATCACCACGAGTCACAGGGAAATCTTGACTGTAATCATTACTGTCATATTCCACTTTTAAACGCAGCGGTTGGTAAGGGGTTTGGTACTCTAATCCCCCATAAATGGCCGCAGGGCCTTTAAACCAACGTTCAAAATCAACACTGCCGCCACTTCCTTTATAATCGCCTTCTCGAGAGCAAAATTTATCAGACACTTTACACAAAGGGTTGGTAATATTGCCACTTTGGCCTAAATAGCCCCAACCCATTCCAACGGTCACATCAAGATTTCCGAATCGTTTTGTTGCCGCCACAAACTCGCCATCAAATAAACCAGTACCACCAAAATCACGAACGCCGATTGAGGTCTCCGGTAACCAAGAACTCTCTTCAAGTAAACGAATTTTAAAGTCGATACCTTTATCTGTGTATTTAGTGCTGCCACTAAAGCTTTCATCGCCACTGTAAAGTAAATCTTGCACGAGCGTATATCGAATGGTGGTCTCTAGCCACGGCATAAGTTGTAAAGACACATTGTAGTGATGATATTCATTATTCCAAGTGCCACCGACATTGAACTCTCCCTCTGGGGCCATACGCCCAGAAGGCATTTGCATTAAACCCACCCCTCCAAAATCCGTTTGAGATGTCGAGAGTGTCACCGGGGTGAATACGCTGTTAGCGTCATTCGCAAGAGAAGAATAAGGCAAAGAAGAGGCAATAAAACCAGCAATAAGCGAAAGAGAAAATTTAGGGGTCATCATTATTTAAAACGCCTTATTGCGAAGCAACTGAACAATAGAGTCGTTCAGAGTATGAAAGTCGGTAGGTAAATTGGCAAAGGGGACGTATACCGTTGCGCCTGGTGCGAGGTAAACGGTTTTATTTTGCCAAATTGAAAACTCGGTGGTTTGAACCTCGCCATTAGGTTGAATAACATAAATAATCGAAGTGTCCGCAAAAGGAGAAAGTGGCACTTTTTCAAGATAATCATCGATGGTTGAATGTTCAATAAGTGGCAATAAAAGGCTGTTTTCAGAATCAATCGCACCAAAAAAAGACACATCAGCAGGGCGAGGGCCTAAAGTAAGCTGATATTCTCCAGAGATAAGCGGGTTCATTTTGTCATTAATTCGAAGTAAATCGACATCTAATGAAGTAAAAATACGATCAACAAAGGTGTGTTTACGGAGTTGATTAGTGACGTGCATCGCAGATTGTTTAAAAATATTTCCAGATGAAAACAGTGATGTCTGTCGAGAAAGAGAAGACAGCGCATTCATAATGTCAGAGTATTTTTCATCCATGACTTTTTGTTGATTACTGTTGCTTAATACCGCGCCTAAATGATAAAAATCAGTCTGCTTATTTACGTCTTTAATCAGTTGCTCTAGTCGCACGGGGTGAGGGTAATAAAGTTGTTTTTTTTGGTTCGGTAACGTCACGGTTACTGTGTTTTTTTGATCAGAAATACGACGTTGTGTATCGGCAATACTGATTGATGGTATGGAGATTATCAGTAGAATAATAAGAGAATAAAGAAAACGCATAATCGCTCTAGCTCACTTTAAGTTATTGGTTGTTATCTATTAGTTTCTAATTATAGGGAAAATGGTTTTAAAATCGTCATCTCAATGCCGACCATGTTTGGTCCTAGATATTGATGAGTTTTTACAACATTTAATTCATTGTCGACCCAATATTGATTCGTAAAGGTATCGCCTAACGAGGGGATAGAAACAACCTCTACAATTTCGGTGACCTTCTTTTCCCATACTGTGTTTTTTAAGCGAGTTTCGCCTCGTAATATTGGCGTAATAGTGGCGTGATAATTAAATAAATACTGATCACCAGTAGTCCAATCATAATGTGCAGACCAAATGGCTTGTTTTTGCGTGATTGCCGCGAGAGAAGGCAATGGGGCTGAAGGCGTTGTGTTGATTCCAGTGAGGTTGAATTGCGGTAAACCCAGAGTTTTAACGATTCGACCATTCTCTGTCACGATCATCGCTTTATCAGAAGAAAGCCACTTTAATTGCATCGCCCCTGTTGCTGGGTTTGGCTCTGCAAATGCCAATACCATAAATAATTTTGCCCCGCCATTAATCCGCACAAAGCTGCTTGCGTAAGGCAGTTTAATGATTTCTTGTGCAGTGAGTGAGACATCGTCGACACCAAAAATGGCTTCATCAAGCGTGGCATTTACATCATTGAATTTTTGAGTGCAGGCAGAAAGAAAGAGAACACTGATGATTGTGAGGAATTTAAGCACAGAAAACTCGTTAATAATAAAGAATGGGATTTCTAGATATAAAAATAGAAAGGGACGAGAGTCAAAATGTAAATAATATTTGGCTGTTCGTCCCTAAATTCTACAAAGTTACTTAGAAACAGTAGTCGTTGTAGAGTTTGAGCTTGAATCAGCAACCGCAACGACAGCAACGGTAGCGGCAACACCCACAGCGATAGCGGTCGTTGTTGCAGCACCAGCCGCAGCTGCAGAAGCGCCAGCCGTACCAGCCGCAGCACCAGAAGTTGCTTCTGTAGCAACCGTTGCGACTTCAGCAGCGGCAAATGCAGAGCCTGCCGTCATAGCTAGCATAAGAGCAATAGCAGTCTTTTTCATAAGATAACCTTATCTATTTTTATGTATGTTGATGAATATTTACTCAGTCTATGAGCAAACGTCGTGCACGGTACCATAAGTTGTTCTATAGGGTAAATATAAAAATTAGTTATCAAATGCAATATTATCCTAATAAAATCTTATAAATGTTACATTAAAGATTGTTATTGATAGAATTGTCCATTGCTCTTTTTCTGATTATGTGTTCGCAAGTTGGTGTCTTGGTATGTATAATGCCGCGCTTATAAATGAATGTTAATGCAAAAAGTAAAATAAAGAAAAGAATAGGTAATTGGTTTAGCAAATGACAGAACGAGTCTTTATTGATGCTTTTGTTTGTAATGACAATGCCGTTACTCTTTTGCTTACCACCACAGTAATCAAAAATTAATAGATTTCTTATTAATACATATCATCGCGCTGAGAGGGAATGTGCTTAACTACCTCTGGGCGGTAGCGTATCTAAATCTTGTTACCTCTAAGTTGAAATCATGCTCATAAGTAAAACGCATCAATCTATAACGACTGGCTTATTGTTATTGCTACTAAGTGGTTGTACTGTTTTTCCTGGTTCACATCTCTCTACATCAGATAAAAATACCGTTGAAGAAGAACAGAGTGACGATACTCAAAACCAGTATTCTACCGATGTTAATGTGTATGAATTAACCCCTCAGAAAGTGGCTCAATACCAAGTTAAACAAGCGTCAGCACAGGCTAATATCGAGCTTGAAGAGAAAATCGCCCATTATGAATACCGCGTTGGCCCAGGGGATATTTTAAATGTCACCATTTGGGATCACCCAGAACTAACGATACCTGCTGGCTCTTACCGCAGTTCAAGTGAATCGGGTAACTGGGTTCATGCTGACGGTACTATTTTTTACCCTTACATTGGTACCGTGCAAGTTGCAGGGAAAACCGTAAGAGAAATCAGAACTATTCTTGCGAAGAAACTGAGCAAGTTTATTGAAAGCCCGCAAGTAGATGTCAACGTTGCAGCATTTCGTGCACAAAAAACGTACGTCACAGGTGAAGTCGCTAAACCGGGCCAACAAGCGATTACGAATATTCCACTAACACTGCTTGATGCCATTAACCGCTCTGGTGGGTTAGCTGAAAATGCCGATTGGCGTAATGTCACCCTTACTCGTAAAGGAAAAGAAGAAACGCTTTCTTTGTACGCCTTAATGCAACGTGGTGATTTAACGCAAAACAGATTGCTAGAATCTGGCGATATTATTCACGTACCTCGTAATGACACACAAAAAATATTTGTGATGGGTGAAGTGAAAGATCCACAACTACTTAAGATGGATCGCTCAGGCATGAGTTTGACCGAGGCACTCAGTAGCGTTGGTGGCATTAATGAATTATCAGCCGATGCAACGGGCGTTTTTGTTATTCGCTCATCAAGCCCTGAAGATAAAGCCAACAGCATGGCAGACATCTACCAATTAAATATTCAAGACGCATCCGCACTTATCATTGGTACTGAGTTTGACTTAAAGCCGTACGACATTGTTTATGTCACCGCGGCACCAATCACCCGTTGGAACCGTCTAATCATGCAATTAATGCCAACTATCTCAGGCTTTAACGAGCTAACCGAAGGCGCATTACGCTTAAAGAATTGGCCATAAAAACGAAGTTTTTACTTAAATATTTAGGTAAGAGCAGGAACTAGGGACGAGAGAAGAGCAAAGAAATCATGGATGGTTTTATATGCGCTTTAAAGAATTAGAGGTATGGAAGAGAAGCTTTAATGTTTCTCTTTATATCAATAAACAAATGCGAGCTTGCAAAGACTTTGGCTTTAAAGATCAAATATGTCGATCGTCTGTATCAGTACCTTCAAATATAGCAGAAGGTTCAGAAAGAGGATCAAACAAAGATAATATTCGTTTTCTTTTTTATGCAAAAGGCTCATGTGCCGAGTTATTAACTCAAGTACTACTAGCAAAAGAATTTGGTTATTTATCTAAAGATGAAGTCAATAAACTAATTATTGAACTAGAAGAGATCAATAAAATGCTAGCTGGCTATATTAATTACTTAAATAGAAGTAGGGATTAGTATTTAGTGTCTAGGTACTAGGGACGAGTAAAGTGCTTTTAAGCTTTTACTAGCCCCTAAACCCTAGTCCCTCACAATTCATTAAAACCCCAAACTAAGACGGATAGGTCAGAAACTGTGGTAGCCGCTTTAAGCTCTTACTCGTCTCTAAACCCTAGTCCCTCGAAACTAAACCCATGTTCAACAAAATCTTAGTCGTCTGCGTTGGCAACATTTGCCGCTCTCCTACTGGCGAACACATACTAAAACAGTTACTCCCAAACAAAACCGTCGACTCTGCGGGCGTTGCCGTTGAAAAAAGCCGATTAACAGGGAAACCTGCCGATGCCATGGCAACAGAAGTGGCCGCAGAACACGGGGTAGTTATTGATGGTCACCAAGCGCGTCAATTAACCAGTGATGTGTGTCGAGATTACGATTTAATATTAGTGATGGAATCTGGCCATAAAGAAGCAGTCACTAATTTAGCGCCAGAAGCGCGCAGCAAAACCATGTTATTTGGGCAATGGATAGGGCAACAAGACATTCCCGATCCCTATCGTCAAAGCCGAGAAGCATTCGACCATGCTTACGGATTAATAGAAAAAGCAGCCCAAGAGTGGGCGAAGAAGTTATAGATTAAATTTCTAGGTGCAAGGAACGAGAATTTAGGGACGAGTAACAAAACGATTACTTTTGCTCTTTTCTTTTATCTTCGAGCCCTTACTGGTACCTAGTCCTTAAAAACTAGCCTCTAATTAAAGTTACAACTATTGGAATGTTCATGTCACAAGCTATCAGCTCCAACCGAGAGTCATCTTCTTCTTCCGACGAAATCGATTTAGCCAAATTGTTTGGTCAACTTATTGATGGCCGTTGGTTAATTATTTCTATTACAACCGTATTTGCGATTGTGGGTATTGCGTTTGCTCTTTTATCGACCCCAATTTACAAAGCCGATGCCCTTGTTCAAGTAGAACAAAAAAGTGGCGGAGGCATGTCAGCACTTGTTGGCGATATGGGCGATATGTTTGCGTCTGAGTCATCATCAACGACAGAAATCGAGATCATTAAATCCCGTATGATCTTGGGTGACACCGTTGATAAACTTAATTTAACGACCATCGCTGCACCTCAATATATGCCAATCATTGGTAAAGGGTTGTCTCGCTTAATGGGAGAAGGTAAAACGATTAATGTGAGTCGTTTTGATATTCCAAGATATGTTGATGAACCTAATTTTACCATTGTATTAGAGAATCCAGAAAAAGGGACTTATAGCCTATTTGATGCACAAGAACGTAAAATATTAACCGGTACCGTAGGTGAGTTAGCGGATAATAACGATTACCACTTATTTGTGCTGCAGTTAATCGGTGAAGCAGGGGATGTATTTACTCTTTCTAAAATCTCTCGTTTTGATGCCATCCTAACATTACAGCAAACATTATCGATCAGTGAAAAAGGCAAGCAATCGGGCGTATTACAGTTTTCTCTTGAGGGTGAAAATAAAGCGAAAATTGAAGCGATCATTAACGATGTAAGCCAAAACTATTTTTTACAAAATATCGCCCGTGACAGCGCAGAAGCAGAGAAAAGCTTGGCGTTTTTAAATACACAAATCCCTGCAATAAAAGACAAATTAACCCTTTCTGAAAACGTATTAAATGATTTTAGATTAGAGCGAAAATCGGTTGATTTAAGCTTGGAAGCACGTTCAGCGTTAGATGTGTTAGTTAAATTAGAAACACAATTAAATGAGCTAACGTTTAAAGAAAGTGAAATTAGCCAACGATTTACCAAAGATCACCCTGCATACAAATCCTTAATGGATAAACGCCGAGTGCTACTCGGAGAGAGAGAGCGCTTAAATTTACAAGTACAAAAGTTGCCTAAGACCCAGCGTGAAGTATTACGTATGCAACGTGATGTCGAGTTAAATCAACAAATCTACATTCAATTGTTAAATAAAAGCCAAGAACTCAGCATTATTAAAGCGGGTACGGTGGGTAATGTCCGTATTCTAGATACCGCGCAAGCCTATTCTCGAGCCGTTAAACCTAAAAAACCATTAATTGTTGTATTAGCAACCTTGTTGGGCGGAATGGTAAGTGTCGCGATTGTATTGCTTAAAGCGGCGTTTCATCGTGGGGTTGAAAACCCTGATGAGATAGAAGCGTTAGGTATCCCTGTTTACGCCAGTATTCCAAAATCAGCATGGCAAGAAAAGTTGGATATTCGATACGGTAAAAAGAAAGTAAAGCACTTAGAAACGTTGCTTGCTGAATCAAACCCCGCCGATTTATCCATAGAAGCACTGCGTGGCCTACGCACCAGTATGCACTTTGCCATGATGGAAGCGAAAAATAACGTAGTGATGATAACGGGCCCTGCGCCAAATATTGGTAAGTCATTTGTGGCGGTTAACTTTGCCGCTGTTATTGCCAAAACGGGTCAAAAAGTATTGGTGGTTGATGCCGACATGCGTAAAGGCTATATGCAACGCTACTTTGGTATGAAATGGGATAACGGCTTATCTGATTACCTATCAGGTAAACTCTCACTAGAACAATCAATTCAAAAATCAGAAGTACCAAATTTAGATGTAATGACACGCGGACAAATCCCTCCAAACCCGTCTGAATTGTTAATGACAAAACGTTTTAGTGATTTAATTGATTGGGCATCAGGCAATTACGATTTAGTGCTTATTGATACGCCACCTGTACTGGCAGTAACCGACCCAAGCATTGTAGGGGCCTTAGCAGGTACAACCCTAATGGTAGGGCGTTTTGATCAAACATCAGTGAAAGAAATTGATGTGGCAAGACACCGATTTGAGCAAGCAGGGATAGAAGTGAAAGGCTTTATCTTGAATGCAGTAGAGAAGAAAGCAAGCAGCTCATATGGCTATGGATATTATAACTACAGTTATGATAGTGATAAGTAATTTATAGATATAAAAATAATTATTTTTAATTTAATCAGTTAGTTTGGAATTAATAATGGCTAAGAAAAAAGTTCTCACTGTTTTTGGAACACGTCCAGAGGCAATTAAAATGGCACCTTTAGTTCATACACTTGCAGGTGATGACCGTTTTGAGGCTAAATGTTGTGTAACAGCCCAGCACAGAGAAATGCTTGATCAAGTTTTAGAACTTTTTAAAATAACCCCAGATTATGACCTGAATTTAATGAAAGCAGGTCAAACCCTAAATGATGTGACTGCTCGAATTGTTCAAGAGCTTAAGCCCGTTTTACAGGATTTTAAACCTGATGTTGTACTTGTCCATGGTGATACAGCAACAACATTTGCAGCAAGTTTAGCTGCTTATTATGAACAAATAGAAGTTGGTCATGTAGAGGCTGGTCTTCGTACTGGTAACATTTATTCACCTTGGCCAGAAGAAGCTAATCGCCGTTTAACTGGAGTACTAACTAAGTACCACTTTGCTCCAACAGAAACATCGAGAGAAAACCTTATTCGTGAAAACTTTAATCCAGAAGATATTACGGTTACAGGTAATACCGTTATTGATGCTCTTTTGATGGTTAAGGATAAGATCGAAACAGATAAAAAGTTAAACTCAAGTCTTGCAGGACAATTTCCTTTTTTAGATGAAAAGAAAAAATTAATTTTAGTTACTGGTCATCGTAGAGAGAGCTTTGGTGGTGGATTTGAACGTATTTGTGAAGCATTAGCTCAAACTGCAAAAAGTCATCCTAATTGCCAAATATTATACCCAATGCATTTGAACCCAAATGTACGTGAGCCTGTGAATCGAATTTTAAATGATATTGATAATATCTATCTAATTGAGCCTCAACAATACCTTCCATTTATTTATTTAATGAGCCGTGCATATATTATTTTAACCGATTCTGGCGGTATTCAAGAAGAAGCCCCTTCACTTGGAAAGCCAGTACTAGTTATGCGCGATACAACAGAACGTCCGGAAGCTGTTGAAGCGGGTACAGTGAAGCTTGTAGGAACGGATGTAGACAAAATAGTATCCAACCTCGATGTTTTACTTACCGATAGCAGAGAGTACGAAAAAATGAGTTTTGCACACAACCCATACGGTGATGGTCAGGCTTGTCAAAGAATTCTAGATAAACTAGCTAAATAAAAATTATAGGAAATAAATAATGTCATTTGAAACAATTTCAGTTATTGGTTTAGGGTATATCGGTTTACCAACTGCGGCGATGTTTGCATCACGTAAGATTAAAGTAATTGGTGTTGACGTTAATCAGTATGCTGTAGATACGATTAATCGTGGTGAAATTCATATTGTAGAACCTGATTTAGATATGCTAGTGAGTGCGGCTGTTCAGCAAGAGTATTTAAAAGCCGTAACGCAACCAGAACCAGCAGATGCCTTTCTAATTGCAGTACCAACACCATTTAAAGCCTGTAAAGAAGGCGAAATTCCTGAACCTGACTTGCGTTATATTCAGGCGGCTTCTGAGTCTATTGCTCCTGTACTAAAAAAGGGTGATTTAGTTATTCTGGAATCGACGTCACCAGTTGGTGCTACAGAACAAATGGCAACTTGGTTAGCTCAATATCGTGAGGATTTAACTTTTCCACAACAAGTTGGTGAAGTGGCTGATGTAAACATAGCACACTGTCCTGAGCGTGTATTACCGGGTAAGGTAGTTACCGAACTTGTTCAAAATGACCGCGTGATTGGAGGCATGACTAAGCGTTGTTCAGAGCGGTCTGTTGAATTATATAAGACCTTTGTAATGGGTGAGTGTGTTATTACAAATGCACGCACAGCTGAAATGGCAAAATTGACAGAGAATTCATCGCGTGACGTTCAAATTGCATTTGCAAACGAACTATCAATTATTTGTGATGAGCTTGATATTGATGTTTGGGAGTTGATTTCTTTAGCAAACCGTCACCCAAGGGTAAATATCCTTCAGCCTGGTCCTGGTGTTGGTGGGCATTGCATTGCTGTCGATCCGTGGTTTATTGTTTCAAAAACACCAGAACAAGCACAATTAATTCATACTGCTAGAAAAGTGAATGATGGAAAGCCAGGCTGGGTAGTGGATAAAGTGAAAATAGCGGTTGCAGATTTTTTAAATGCTAACCCAACAAAAACAGCAAAAGATGTAACGATTGCTTGCTATGGTTTAGCTTTTAAACCTGACATTGATGACTTACGTGAAAGTCCTGCGCTAGATATTACAAAGTCAATTGCGGATTTTCATGCTGGGGAAGTATTTGCGATAGAACCAAATGTTGAATCAATTAACTATGAAAATATCAAGTTAGTGACAATTGATGAATCTTTAACTAAAACAGATATACATGTAATGTTAGTTGATCATAAACAGTTTAAAAAAATTAGATTGAATAACAGTATTGTCATTGATACAAAAGGTATATGGGGATAGTTTTAAATAAACCATGAAAATAATACAGATAGGGCCTGTCACCCCTGAATATGGTGGTAGTTATGTTGGGGGGATTGCAACCCACCTAATTCAATTAGTTAAGGCTTTGGCTAAAAAAAATGTCAAGAGTTTAATATTATCTACAAACCAAATTTATCATTTAGAGGGAGATGTTAATGTTGTTGGAATGGCTAATAAAATACGCCTAATTAACCTATTTATTAGAAGCCCTATTTGTTTTTTGTACTCTGCATTAAGAGGAGGAAAGTCTGAAGTTATAAATACTGCATATGAGCATTATATAAAATCTAAATTTTCTTCTTCTGAAATTATAATTCTCGTACATTCATTGCATTGTACATTTGCTGATAATTTACTAAGTGAATACAAGGTAATATACACTGATCATGGTTTTTGGCAAAAAAAAAGTAATGATGAATTAATAAAGAATAGAATTGAAAAATCATCCCATATTATATCAGTATCTAATTATGCTAAAAAAATATTAATTGAAAGTTTTCCTATGGCAAGTTCAAAAACGTCTGTTATATATAATCCAATTAACAAGCCAACATGTGAAGAATTGTCTTTTTCTAATAAAATGAACGAAAAAGGAAAAATAATTTTTTTCAATGGATATTCAGAGAGCATTAAGAGAAAGGGATTGGATCTTCTTGTTCAAACAACGATCCCTGATTTAAATAGAGAACAATTTGAGATAATTGCTGATGATGAAGGTAAAAATTATATCGAAGTCAAAAACTTTCAAAATGTTAATGTTTATGGTAAACAACCCTATAAAACAATTGCTAATCTATACCAAAAATCAAAACTAATGGTGTTGCCAAGTAGAAGTGAAAGTTTTGGGATTGTATATATAGAAGCAGCAAGTTATGGGGTTCCAGTTATCGGTTTTAAGCCAATGATCGAAGAGTTTAATGAGTATTTAGGACTTGATATTGGTTTTGGGTTTGATCCAGAGCAACAGAGTACAGTTGATTTAAAGGCTTTGGTTAGTCGTACGCTGGATACCAATTGGGATAAGGAAAAAATGCAAAAGGTTGTTGCTGGGAAATTTTCGTGGGAATACTTATCAGAAAACTTTATAAAAATTTATACAAATGACTATAAATGATAGTATCTAATATAACTAAATATGTTGGTTCAAACTTATTAATAAAAGCGTTTGTTTTTTTTAGTCAGGTATTCGTCGCTTTTTTTATTTCAGTGCAAGAACTAGGTGAAATTAAAACGACATTAGCTATGGTGGAGATATTTAGCTTATTAGTCTGCTTAGGCATGAATGCGTCAGTTCTAGCTACAGCGCCTAAAATATTTGAGAAAGATAAAAGAAAAGAATTATACTCACAAATAATGACATTTAATTTATTCAGTTCATTATCTGTAGTTTTAATCTTGATGATAGGATTGTTAATATTTCATTCAATTGGTTGGGAGATTCCCGTAGCTACGTATCAATTGATGCCACTTATTATAATGATGAGTATGAGTACATTATTAGTTAGCTTTATACAGTCGGAAAAAGCTTTTGGGAAACTTGCA
>NZ_CAWPRC010000185.1:0-17488 GCF_963890165.1 Aliivibrio sp. SR45-2
CATGCAAGGTGTCACTGGTTCGAGTCCAGTAGCGGGCACCACATTATACGAAAGAGCCCACCTAGTGTGGGCTTTTTTGTGCCTGTAATTCCCACCTAATCAGTCAGTTAGCTGCTTATGCGTCCGTTAGCGTCCATTCGTATTTTGTAAAACCCACGGTTTAAAGTAACACTGCGAGTAACCTTTTTAAAATTATCTACTTTCGATGTTACTTCAGAGATTAAAATAGCCAAAAAGTACAACACTAGGTGGGCTCTTTCGTATAATGTGGTGCCCGCTACTGGACTCGAACCAGTGACACCTTGCATGTCATGCAAGTACTCTAACCAACTGAGCTAAGCGGGCAAATCGTTAACCGGGAAGTAATTAACTTCGCCTTGAGAACGAGAGAGATAATATCTACTTCAGTAAAAATCCGCAAGCAATATTTTCAAAAAAAACGCCAACTGGTTAGTAAGTAATCGATGCGATTAAAATCAGAACACCTTGATACATAACTACTTTTAAAATACAATCGCAAATACCGTTAAAAGGACATTCACTCATGCCAACCAGTCGATTTCATCGCTTTGCATTTTTACAACCTATTGCGATCTTACTCCTTGTTGGTATCGCCATCATCTCTTTAACTTTTAGTGTGCAGAGTTTTCAGTCAGTCGAGAAGACTATCCGAACATCCTCATTTCAAGCCTTTAATAACTCCATTGAAGCCAGTTACGATATTATTGATACCGCATTAAACGAATCTATTCGACGCTACTTAAAAGGTATTGTGACAACCTCTGCTGAATTTATTAATGAAATAGAATCGTCATCCTCTTTAACTCAGCAACAAAAAAATGAGCTAATCCAGACTTACATTAATAAAAGCAAAATTGGCGCAAGTGGCTACCCTTACATTTTAAACTCAAAGGGTAAATTATTGTTCCACCCTATTTTTCAAGGGCGAGACGTTAAACAGTACATTCATATTCAAGAACAAATTAGCAAAAGTGATAACTTTGTTGAGTACTTATGGACAAATCCTGGTGAAGAAAAACCACGAAAAAAAGTAACCTATTCTGTTTATTTAAAAAACATTGATTTTATTGTCTCTGCCAGTGCTTACAAAGACGAACTACTTCATTTTATTAATAAAGACATCTTAAAAACTAAACTCGATAAATACCAATATGGCAGCACTGGGTACGTCTATGTCATCGACTTAGACGGTAAGCTGATCCTTCACCCTAATTATGAAGGTGAAAACATTGAAAGCCTCATTGGATCTCATGCAAAAGGGTTACTAAAAAAGATCCAGCAATCAGTACATAGTTATAATTTACAAATGAATCAAGTGCCTAATGCTTCATCCATCTCTCAACGAACGACTTACGTTGAAAGTTATTCTTATCAAATTAAGATGAATGGCAAATCTTATAAAAAAGATGTCTTATTCATTTACTACCCACATCTTGATTGGGCTATTGTCTCGGGGATATCTCGAGATGAATTAAACCGCCCAACAAACACGCTTCTATACAGCTTACTTACCTTAGTATTAAGTTTAATTACGATTATTGGAACCCTACTCTTACTTCTGAGTAAGCGTCACAAGAAACTCATTAACATACTGAATCGTGATTATTTAACTGGCTTATATAACCGTGGTACCTTCCATAATAAAGTATCGCCATTAATAAAATTAAATAAGAAAAATAATAAATTCACGCCCTATTCAATTGTGTTGTTAGACATCGACTTCTTTAAACGTATTAATGACACTTATGGTCATATTGTCGGTGATAAAGTGATCAGCATTGTCGGAAAAATTATCTTGCAGCATACCCACATTATCTCCTCTCGTTATGGTGGTGAAGAATTTATTTTCTTTATTCGAGAGAATGATGAAGCGAAGGTAATGGCGTTTACTGACAAAATCCGACAACAAATTAATAACTATAATACGTTACAAGCGAACATTACATTAAGCGCGGGGATAACAACCATAAATAAACCGGATGTATTGTTAGATGATGTTATAGAACAAGCAGATAAAGCGTTGTATTACTCGAAGAATACCGGACGTGATAAAATCACTCATTACAAAGACATATAAAAAAGAATAGATTGAAGTGGACAAATGATTGGCTTGTACTAATCTCAATAATGTAATGTTCTCCATTAATTAGCGCAAGGCTCTCACTAGAGCTCTTCCCCTAAGCCCGTGACTAGGAATCGTCTCGGGCTCTTTTTTTAGGGAAGCTACTCAACTAACGTTAAGCTAAGCGAATACCATCTTTTTCAATAGTAATTTTACCTGCTTTATATAGGCCGCCTATCGTCTTCTTGAATGTACCTTTACTTGTTCTGAACTCAGCAAAGATAGCTTCTGGTGTTGACTTATCACTTAGAGGTAAGAAACCTTCTTTTTTCTCTAGTGTTGCGATTACTTTTTCACTTAACTCATCCATACGAGCCACACCTGGACGCTGTAGAGATAATGAAATTTTACCGTCTTCACGCATTTCTGCAATAAAGGCTTTTAGTTGCTTACCAATGAAAAGCTTACCAAATACATCAGAGTGGAAAATCAAACCCCAATGCTCGCCATTGATTACGGCTTTGTAGCCAAGATCAGTGCGTTCTGCAATTAAGATATCAACCTGTTGGCCTTTCTCATAATTAGCAGGCGTATTATCTAACCATTTGTTAAAACGAGTAGTACCGACAATACGGCTAGATGCTTTATCGATGTATACGTAAACAAGGATGGTTTGACCTTCATCTAAACGGCCACGTTGCTCACTGAATGGCACCAATAAGTCTTTTTTAGCGATACCCCAATCCACAAACGCACCAATGCTGTTGGTGCCAATCACGTTCATTAAACCAAATTGGCCTACTTGCGCTTTTGGTGTTTCTGTAGAGGCAACCACTTCATTTTCTGAATCAAGATAAATAAACACATCAAGCGCTTCACCGGTTGCTGTGCCTTCTGGAACAAAACGACTTGGAAGAAGAATCGAACCGTAATCTCCGCCATCTAAAAAGACACCAAAATCTACCGTTTTTGTTACTTCTAATTTGTTGATTTGACCAATTTTAATCATTACTTCAATTCCTAAATAAAATACTCGGCGATTATACCCGAACTCTGATATGCTTGCTGTATGAATTACCATTTTTATAGGAATTTCCTGTGATTACAGTTGGTAAGAAAGATGGCTTATCACTAAAAATATCCCACATCGTTGAAGAATCTAAGCAGCATGAGCTTGAGATGTATCTTTTTATTCCTGGAGAGTTAGGTTTAAACAAAGACATGGTTTCTGAATCTGAATTTTATTTCAGCTCAATTCAAAGCCAGCGTACCTATTTCAGTGATAAAAACCATCTTCCCCTTGTCCACTCTCGCTTAGCTCAACGTGGACGCTTATCAACTGAACAATATCGTTTAAGTTTGAGTTTGTATGCTTATCAATATGCACTTGCCTTAGAAAAAGCCGTACAGCAACTGAATGAAACTTCCCGTGAAAACATTACGCATAAAGAAGTGGATGATGCAATTGATCTCGCCATCGACATCCTTAGAAAGTTACGACGTAACGTACCTTATGAAGATAATTTAAAACGTTACTATGCCAATATCGATAATTATTTATCTTGGTACACTGAGCAACGTTTTCTTTCATTACTTGCTCATATGCCAAGAAATGAAGAATATAAACTTGTAAAAGAACGCTTAATTGATATCTGTGAAAAAGAAGTATTACACCGTTTAGATAAAAGCTATAACTCACGAAAAGCACGTGATGACATTACTCGAATGTCGAATAAAATGCGTTTATTACGTCGTTTAATCGAGTTCCCTATTGTATTAAAAGAGAAAAACTTTGCACTAGGTAAGCACATTAAACGAATGGTGAAAGGCGGCGCAACCGCTGTTGTTATGATTTTTGTTTCATTGATGGTAATTCAAGCGCGCGGTTTCTTAGGTGAAATTACCGCCTCCTTTATTTTTGCGATCTCTTTTATCTACGCGATGCGTGAGGTATTTAAAGATGACTTACGTGATGTAATGTGGCGCTGGATACGTAAAGGCCAACCAAAATGGCGTAAACGTTATTTTGATCCTACAACCAACAGTTACGTTGGTAGAAAATTAGAATGGCTAGATTACATGACATTTGTCGAGCTCGATTCTGAAATTCAAAAACTGCGTAAACATCGAGTCGTTCAACGTGAAGAAGTGGTTTTAAGTTATAAAAGCCAAACAAAAATGGCAATCACTAAATTTATGACTGGGTATGAACAAACCCGTGAAACCATGCTCATTGATCTTCGCCCTATTGCACGTTTAATGGAAAAAGGGTCTGAAAAGATCTATCAGTTAAATGAAGGGCAAGTCAGTAAAGAATCGGTTGAAAAACGTCATCTGATTAACTTAATCATTCGAGAAACGATGGATGACTACAGTACTCAACTTCACCGTTGGAAGATTGTCGTTAACCGCTCTAAAATTGTCGATATCGAAAAAATATCAGATAACAACTAAATCGCTTCATCTCTGAATGAGTTCGTTGTTTTTTATTAAAAAGAACCTGAAATTAAAAAAGCCTCCACTCATTGTTTTTTTGAGTTGGAGGCTTTTTACTATCAATCGTCAACGTGCTCTAAAACGAGACAAATACAATTGTAAATCGTATTAATTACGCAGTAACAACCACATCGGTTGCATTCAATTGTTCTAACAGCTCTTGAACTCGTGTATTTTGAGCCAATTCATCAATGGTTATCATTACGGGTTTATTGGCTTTATTCGCAGCTTGAATTGCACAACCGATCAAATGTAATACGGCTTCATTCTGTGGTTCAAAATGATGCTCTAACGCTTCATTTTGTTTATCTACACCCAGCGTAAACTGCGTTAACGTATCAACATTAACAACCAAACCATCAAAATATTGCAATAATTTCTCAGCCATTAATGATGCAGCAGGTACATCACACACAAAGTGTACTTTTAGACCATTCAGTCCACGAGGCAAACCATAAATCGCTAAACGGTCAATAATCGTAGCTGCGTCACTTAAGTTGCGAACAAATGGAACGACAATCTGAACCACTGCCGAAGTTGAAGCAATGACTTTTTTAATTACGGCACACTCTAATGCAAATTGCTCAGAACTTTCATCCGATGCATAACGTGTTACACCACGAACGCCCATCATTGGGTTCATTTCTTTTGGCTCTAATTGACCAACAAGTAAGCCTGAAAACGCACTGCTGTCTGCATCAGAAAAAGCAATTTTCACTTCTTTTGTTTCGTCAGTAATATTGTCAAGAATCACAGTAGATAACGTATCAACAAAATGGGTTTTACCATCAGATGCGCTTTCTATTATTGCCGCAAGACTTTGTGCATCAATGTCACTCATCTTTGGCGTATTAATCACGGCCTTTGGATGATAAAACAAATGCTCTTGAATAAGCCCTGCGATAGACACATACAAAGATGCATTTGAATCGGTGCTTGATTGATAAGACGGTAAACTAGCTACGCGAGTTAACGTTGGTAAAATAGTATTAGTCATGCTTGCTCCAATGAACTCATTGATTCAGTTTAATTATATTTATGAATGATTACATGTTATTTATGTTGAACATACCGATACATTAACAACAACTCAAGCCTAAAAGATACAATAGCTTAACTTTTCCTTATCTATACACCTATCAATCAATTTTTGGGTTTCATCCCTCTTGATTTTCCGTTATCTTACCCTAGTGTATTAAAAGAATTACAGGCGAAACTATGCCATTGCAAACAGATGAACTTCGTACTCAGCCTTTAGGCCCAATGCCTACTCCAGCTGAATTAACTGCTGCCTATCCTCTTACTGATGATGTTGCCGAACACATTGAGCAATCTAGAGCTCAAGTTGAAGCAATTTTAACGGGTGAAGACAAACGACTTTTAGTCATTGTTGGCCCGTGCTCAGTACATGATACTAAAGCCGCAATGGACTACGCTGAACGTTTAGCTAAGATCCAAGAATCGTATAAAAATGAGCTTTTCATTGTTATGCGTACGTACTTTGAAAAACCGCGTACGATTGTAGGTTGGAAAGGTCTTATTACCGATCCAAACCTTGATGGTAGTTATGCTCTTGAGGCCGGTCTTCATAAAGCACGTAAACTATTACTGAACATAAATAAACTGGGTTTAGCTACAGCGACTGAGTTTTTAGATATGATCACTGGCCAATATATTTCTGACTTGATCACGTGGGGTGCCATTGGCGCTCGTACTACTGAGTCTCAAATACACCGTGAAATGGCATCTGCCCTTTCCTGTCCTGTTGGATTTAAAAACGGTACCAATGGTAATACTCAGATTGCGATGGATGCTATCCGCGCTTCTAAGGCTTCTCATTACTTCTACTCTCCAGATAAACAAGGCCGCATGACGGTATACCGTACTGCTGGTAACCCTTTTGGTCATGTTATCTTACGTGGTGGTAGCGACAAACCAAACTATGATATTGATTCTGTAACAGATGCCTGCAAACGGTTAGAAGAAGTAAACTTACCTCCTCATCTGATCGTTGATTTTAGCCACGCTAACTGTGAGAAACAACACCGTCGTCAACTTGATGTTGCAAAAGATATTTGTAATCAAATTGAATCTGGCAGCAATCAAGTTGTTGGTATTATGGCTGAAAGCTTTTTAATTGAAGGCAATCAACCAATGACGGATTTAAATAACCTAACTTATGGCCAATCGATCACTGATCCATGCCTAAGCTGGGAAGATACTGTGACTATGTTAGACATGCTATCAAACTCTATTAAAACCTCTCGTTAATTTAAAGGATAAACTATGCCTGCTTTTGATATCGTTTCTGAAGTTGATAATGTTGAACTAAAAAATGCAGTAGATAATGCTACTCGTGAATTAGCTACTCGTTTCGATTTCCGTGGTGTTGATGCTAGCTTTGAATTGAAAGGCGAAAACATCAAGATTAAAGCGGAAGATGACTTTCAGCTAACGCAACTTGTTGATATTTTACGTGGTAACCTTGCGAAACGTGGCGTTGATGCTCGTTCAATGGATGTAAAAGACGCGGTTCATTCTGGTAAAAACTTTTACCAAGACATCGACTTTAAACAAGGCATTGATCCTCTTATCTCTAAGAAATTAGTGAAAGAAATCAAAGCATCAAAAGTTAAAGTTCAAGCCGCTATCCAAGGTGAACAATTACGTATTACGGGTAAAAACCGTGACGACCTTCAAGCTGCAATGGCTATAGTTCGTGAAGGTGACTTTGGTCAACCATTCCAATTCACTAACTTCCGTGACTAATATTAAATCAACACCATTTTGATTTAATAAAAATAAAGCGTCTACATGTAGACGCTTTATTATTTTCTACTATCCAATCAATCGCTCAAACTCATCAATTTGTTTACTTACCCTATCCAAACTCTGCTGCCAAAAAAACTCTTTCGTTAAATCCATTTGCAAATGCTTATTCACGACGTCTTCTGCACGCATTGAGCCAGTATCACGCAATAAATTAACATAATCACGATAAAAGCTATCCCCTTTTGCTTCTCGTTGTGCGTATACACCGATGCTAAATAGATAACCAAATAAATACGGGTAATTATAAAAACTCACCTCAGGAATGCTGAAATGTAATTTACTTGCCCAGAATAATGAATCAGGTTCTGACATTGAATCACCATACCAATCATTCCACGTTTTACTCATTAACTCTGATAGTTGCTCTGGCCCTAACTCCTGAGTTGAGCGTTGTTCATAAAATGATTTTTCAAATTCATAACGTACTGGAATATTTATCGTTAATGCTAAAGCAGAAGATAACTCCTCCCATAACATTTCTATTTTATCTTCTTTTGTTTTCGCCTTTGCCAATAACGCATCACGAACTGCATTTTCTGCAAAAATAGAGGCGGTTTCCGCTAATGTCATTGGGTACTTTGTTTTACATAAAGGCATGTCTCGCATTACCCAATTATGGAATGCATGACCTAATTCATGAGCAAGCGTTAATACATCCGACATACTGTCACCCCATGTCATAAAGACTAGAGGTGTGCGCGAATCTGCAAACTTAGTACAATACGCACCAAGACGTTTGGTCGATTGCGGTGCTGCATCAATCCAACCATTAGTTACCATCAGAGCCACAAAATCGGCCATTTCTTGAGATACGCTGCCAAATGCCTCTTTAATGATATCTATCGCTTCATCAAAAGAATAAGTAGAAGCACTCCCACTCAATGGAGGCATTGAAGCAAGTTGATCCCAAGGTGTTAGCTTCTCAGTACCAAACATTTTAGCCATTAAACGTGCTGCTTTTTGTCCTACAGCACGATTTTTCTTTGCTACTGACATCATGCTATCTAATGTTGCTTGTTCTATACGGCTACCATGTAAACTTGACTCTAAAAAATGTACTGATGCTGTTGCGCTTCGTTTTTCATATTCAGCTAACCGCCACCCCGATAACGCATTTAAAATGGCAGAAAAACTCTCTTGATTTTGTTTCATTGCTAATTGAATTGCTCGCCATGCTGGTTCTCTACGGTTTTCATCACTTCCGTATAAAATACTTGCAGCTTGCGATAAACCAATGGTTTCTTGATCTCCATTAGACAGCGCTAACGTCACGGTCATAGAACCGGTAATATTATCGTATAAACGGCCCCATGCATTTTTACCATCAACACTCATAGCAGAGAGAAGCTGCTCTTCTTTAACACTCAAACGTGTCGCAATAAGCTTCCTTTCTTCTTCTAATAAGAAACGTTGGGCTTCTAATTCTTCACTGTATGATAGAACCTCTTCAAATAAAGCGGTTGGTGAATTCACTATCGCATCAAGATAAGGGCTAAAAGCTTGTGATAATTCGGATGACAATTTATTCATCTTATTCACAAGCGCTTTTGCTTGGTTATCAGACGCATCAACAGAAGCAATACAATTACCATAACTCGCCACTGTTGCAAGTAACACTGAAATGGATTCTCTGTCTAAAATCGCTTGTTGTAATGCACTAGCATGTAATTCAGCAGTCGAACTGAAAAGCGTCTTTATTTTTTGTTCAATAGTAATGATTGTCGCATCTAATTTTGGATCATTTAATGATTCAAAAGCAACGGAAAGATCCCAGCTAGGAGCTGTCATAATACGGTCCTTTATTCGCGTTTTATTATATAAAGCCAATAGTACCCATTAAGTACTCAATATCTTCAGCTCTCTTTTTTTCGTTATTTACTGCATTATTTACATCATATTAATTATCTATTTTTTGGACTAATAGACAAGCTCGATGCCCAATTTCAACATTAGAATTAGGGAAAACAACATTTTCTCCACCACCACTAGCATAACATTTTTGACTCCCCTCAGAAGAAAGTAACTGCCCTTCATTAAACAACGTAAAATTAGCTAAATCCACAGGGAAGTGAAATTCAAAGTCACTACTTTTCTTTATGATGCTTCGAGTTACTTGATACTCAATTAAGGATGAACTGTGTTTGTCTATATCAACATTCAATTCGTTAGTCGCTGTTTCAGAAGTACTAATAAACCCTCTTAATCCATGAATGAAATCAGCCAACGGTTCAAAATCATTCTCGCCCAGTTTCGCTACTTTTCCTAATTCGATGGTGGCCGCATGCGCTCCATGATATTCAGCACTGTACCAACTGAAAGTGGATGCCGGTGCTTCAGAGAATAAACACGCTTCAATCTGACTGTCATTTAGAAAAGAAAGTAATTTATCAGAACGTTGATAATGACGATTAAAAGGATGTATCGCGAAGGTGTAATGCATTGAACGACGAATTGCACAGTGTAAATCTAAATGCCACACGTCGTCTGCATTATGCTTCTGATAAAAAGTATCGACTTGATTCATCAGAGAATTCGCTAATGCGACCTCTTTAATTTCTGAATTATCATTATGATAACCAGTAAATAAACGATTTAAATTGGTGTCTAAAAAACGCTGCTCTTTTAAGGTCGCTTGAGGGTGACCATAAATAAATAAACATGGGTCATTTAAACACAGTTTTCCGGATTGAATATCAATAAGGATGGAGTCTAGAATTTCGATAGGTGAGGTTTCATTACCATGAATACCAGAAGAAAGGATAATGGCTCTATTTGAACATTTAGGTGGAACAACTTCAACGACACCCCTGATGTGCTGAATCACCACCGTTCCGTTCGCTAATTCCCATGA
The DNA here is from genome assembly GCF_963890165.1 of Aliivibrio sp. SR45-2. Classification (NCBI taxonomy): domain Bacteria; kingdom Pseudomonadati; phylum Pseudomonadota; class Gammaproteobacteria; order Vibrionales; family Vibrionaceae; genus Aliivibrio; species Aliivibrio sp. SR45-2. The sequence continues at coordinate 10,263 of NZ_CAWPRC010000185.1, forward strand.
ACGTGAAGATATTGATTTAGTAAGATCTAAAGTATCTTTAATAAATGACGTATATTCCATCTGAATTACTCTTCCTTGGTAAAATATTCAACCAAGAAACAGTACCATTAATGAAACATAAGATTAACAACATCTATTCCAGAATGTGAGTCTACCCTTTTGATTTCTAGTATAAGATGAGTATTATTAATTCTTAGTGGCATAAAAAAAGCCGTATGATTTATCATACAGCTTCATTTATTCTACGGCCAAAGCCGGCATTATTATTTTTCTACAGGCAGATCTTCAACACGTGCTTTCAATTTCTGGCCTGGTTTGAACGTTACTACTCGGCGTGCTGAAATTGGAATGTCTTCACCCGTTTTTGGGTTACGTCCTGGTCGCTCGCTCTTTTCGCGCAAGTCAAAATTACCAAAACCAGATAATTTCACTTGTTCGCCACTCTCTAGAGCTTGCTTAATCTCTTCGAAAAATACTTCTACCGTTTCCTTGGCGTCGCGTTTACTTAATCCAACTTTTTCAAATAAGGTCTCAGCCAAATCAGCTTTAGTGAGTGCCATAAAAACTACCCTCAGGTTACGTTAGGACAGAGTTACAGTATTTACTGTAACCGGAAAACTTAATAGTTAGAACAATGACATAAGATTAAACTAACTAATCACAGTGTATGCCAACTGACTGATTTTCGCCAACTTTTTTATGTGATAAAGCGCTACATTTATAAGACAAAAAATAAATTATCGCTTTATTTCAATCATGAACTTTCAGTTATTGCTTAAACACATCACTATAGTAGTTAATCTAACTACTTTTTTACGAAAATTCGATATATATATCTACTTTCAATAAGTGTGACATGATGCCGAAATTTATTAATAATTTTAATATTAATCCATCCATTTGATTGTGAAAGAGATTAGTCTCCTTTTTATATCGATAAAAAACACATGCTATTGTCGATTCACATTCATGAACAGGATTAAATACTCCCCTATTATTTATAGGTTCGATTATAAAAAAAATCCAGTATCAACCTTCATTGATACTGGATTCATTGTATTTATATTTAGCTAAAAGAGCTAATTAGTCACGCAGTGTTGCTGAGAACTTCTCACCAATTGCCGCAACAATAGCGTCAACAGCTGAAGTGATATCAGCCTCTTCTAATGTACGCTCAACAGATTGAAGTGTCAGTGCGATTGCCAGACTCTTCTTACCATCTTCAACACCTTGACCGCGGTAAACATCAAACAATTTCGCGCTAGTTAATAACTCGCCACCTGCTGCTAAACACTCAGCAACGATGTCACCAGAAGCAATGGCTTCATCTGCAACAATCGCGATATCACGACGGTTTGCAGGGAACTTCGATACTGCTGCAGCTTCTGGGATAACGCGAGTGTTGATTGCGTCCCACTCGATTTCAAACATGATTGTACGACCGTTCAAGCCAAACTTACGCTCTAGCTCTGGGTGTACTGTACCGATGAAACCAACTTCTTTTCCGCCAACAACGATAGCCGCTGTTTGACCTGGGTGAAGTGCAGGGTGTTGTGCTGCTTTAAACTCGTACGCTAACTCGTTAGCTGTTAGTTCAAGAATCGCTTCTAAATCGCCTTTAAGGTCAAAAAAGTCAACGGTGTTTGTTGCAATATCCCAGTGCTCTTCACCACGAGTACCGGCGATGATACCAGCAAGCATCATTTCTTGACGCATGCCGTTTTCTGCTGATTCTTCAGGAATAAAACGTAAACCAGATTCGAATAAACGAACGCGTGGTTGTTGACGTTTTTGGTTATGAACAACGGTGTTGATCAAACCAGTCCATAGGCTTAGACGCATTGCTGACATGTCTGCTGAAATTGGAAATGGCAGAATTAACGGCTCAATCTCAGGCACGATCAGTTTTTGTTGCTCAGGTTCTACAAAGCTGTAGGTAATTGCTTCGTGGTAACCGCGGTCAACAAGAAGATCACGAACACGCTTAAGCGGTTGGTTTGCTTCTTTATGATCGTTCATGTTTAATGCAGCAACAGGTGCTTGGTTTGGAATATTATTGTAACCGTAAATACGACCTACTTCTTCAATTAGGTCTTGCTCGATTGCAATATCAAAACGCCATGATGGAGATGTTGCTGTCCAACCTGTATCCGTTGTCTCAACAACACAACCTAAACGCGTTAAGATCTCAACCACATCTGTTGATGGGATGTGATGACCTAAAAGACCGTCTAGTTTGCTGCGACGTAACGCAACTGTGCTTTCTTTTGGAAGATCTGCTTCAGATTCAGCCGCAGAAATAGGCGCAACTTCACCACCACAAAGTTCAACAAGAAGCTGTGTTGCACGCTCCATCGCTGTTGCTTGTAGCGTTGAATCTACACCACGCTCAAAACGTAGAGATGAATCAGTGTGTAGACCGTATGCACGAGCACGACCACGGATGTGATCTGGTGCGAAGAACGCACACTCAAGCATAATATCTGTTGTTTCAGACGTAACACCTGATTCTTTACCACCAAAGATACCAGCAATTGCTAGTGCTTTGTTTTGATCAGCGATAACAAGTGTATTGCTGTTTAGTTTTGCTTCGTTGCCATCAAGAAGAGTTAATTTCTCATCTTGTTCAGCCATACGAACCACAATGCCGCCGTCGATCTTAGCAAGATCAAACGCATGCATTGGTTGGCCTTGCTCAAGCATTACGTAGTTTGTGATATCTACAATCGCATCGATTGAACGAATACCACAACGACGCAGTTTCTCTTGCATCCAAATTGGCGTTTCCGCTTTTGCGTTTACGTTCTTGATAACACGACCAAGGTAACGTGGACACGCTTCAGTTGCTTTAACGTCAATAGAAACGGTATCTTCGATGCTTGTTGTTACTGCTTCGATAGTTGGTTCTGTTACGTCTGCACGGTTAAGAACACCGACTTCACGAGCTAAACCACGAATGCTGAAACAGTCAGCGCGGTTTGCTGTTAGGTCAACATCGATAGCAACATCGTTAAGCTCAAGAAGCTCACGAACGTCCATACCTAATGTAGAGCCTTCAGGTAATTCTAAAATACCGTCAGATTCAACATCAATACCTAGCTCAGAGAAAGAACAAAGCATGCCGTGTGATGGAACACCACGTAGTTTTGCTTTCTTAATTTTAAAGTCACCAGGAAGTACAGCACCAACCGTTGCAACTGCAACCGTTAAGCCAAGACGACAGTTAGATGCACCACATACGATGTCTAAAAGCTCTTCTTCGCCGATATCAATTTTAGTTACACGAAGTTTGTCTGCGTCTGGGTGTTGACCACACTCAACCACTTTACCTACTTTAACGCCGGTGAAGTCACCAGCAACAGGTGCAACTTCATCAACTTCCAAACCAGCCATTGTGATTTGGTGAGCTAGCTCTTCGCTGTTAATAGCAGGTTTAACCCACTCGCGTAGCCAAGATTCACTGAATTTCATAAATTTCTAGCCCCGAATTACTTGAATTGTTTAAGGAAACGAAGGTCGTTCTCGAAGAACGCACGAAGGTCATTTACGCCGTAACGAAGCATAGTTAGACGCTCAACACCCATACCAAACGCAAAGCCTGAGTATTTTTCAGGGTCGATGCCAACAGAGCGAAGTACGTTAGGGTGAACCATGCCACAACCTAATACTTCTAACCATTTACCATCTTTACGCTTCACATCAACTTCAGCAGAAGGTTCTGTGAATGGGAAAAATGAAGGACGGAAACGCACTTCAACTTCTTCTTCAAAGAAATTACAAAGGAAATCGTGAAGAATACCTTTAAGCTGTGCAAAGTTAACGTTCTCATCAACTAACATACCTTCCACTTGGTGGAACATTGGTGTGTGAGTTTGATCGTAATCGTTACGGTAAACACGGCCCGGAGCGATGAAACGGAATGGGGGTTTGCCATTTTCCATTGTACGGATCTGAACACCTGAAGTGTGCGTACGCAGCATTAAATCAGGGTTAAAGAAGAACGTATCGTGATCAGTACGCGCTGGGTGATCATCAGCAATGTTCAATGCATCGAAGTTATGGAATGCATCTTCGATTTCAGGGCCTGATTCTGTGCTGAAACCTAATTCACCAAAGAATTGCTCAATACGCTCAACGGTACGAGTAACTGGGTGTAAACCACCGTTCTCGATACGACGGCCCGGAAGGCTTACATCGATAGTTTCAGCAGCAAGTTTCGCTTCAAGCTCTGCAGTTTGAAGAGAGTCTTTACGCTCAACTAATAACGTTTGAACAGTCTGCTTCGCTTTATTGATCAATTGACCCGCTTCACGACGTTCTGTCGGATCTAGTTTTCCTAGACCTTGAAGCTGAAGTGTCAAATGCCCTTTTTTACCTAAATATTGAACACGGACTTCGTCCAGAGCGACTAAAGAGCCTGCTTGTTCAATTTCTGCCGTTGCATTGGCAATGATCTCGTCTAGATGTTGCATCGTTTCCTCATCCACTTACTAGTGGTATCCGTTGCGAGTAAAATACATATTACTGTACATACTAATGAATCAGAGCGCTAAATCCAAATTGAATTGAAGTAAAAGATTCAATCTTATACAAAAAAGCGATTTTACTTTATCAAAAGCGTTATCTTTCACCAGTTTGTTACCTCTTTTCTCTATTTATTTTTCTATTTTAACCTCCTGTACTCATGACAATCCCCCTCATAGAAGAAAAAAACAAAAGATCAAATGAAAATGATAGTAATTATCATTCGCGATCTATATTATCGATTCCAGATTATGAGAACAAAAACTTTCAAGGAATTAATATGTCTAACAAAAAAACATTTTTGGCAGCCTCAATTTTAATGGCTATCTCCCCTATCCTTCATGCAGAAACCTCTTCTAATGGGAAGGCGACAATGTTTGATGAAGTTGTTGTTTCTGCAACTCGAACTGAGCAAAGTATTAAAGATGTTTCAAGCTCTATATCAAAAGTTACTTCCGATGACATCGATAATACAATGGCAACAGATATTCAAGATGCATTAAAATATACCCCAGGAGTTAGTGCTAACGGTGGCGGTCGTTTTGGTTTATCAGGGTTTACAATTCGCGGCATGAGCGATAGCCGAATTAAAGTACTCGTGGATGGTGTCCAACAACCTACCTCTTACAACCCCGGTTCAAACGAACAGCGTAAATACCCTAGTACTATTGAAATTGACACGTTAAAAGCCATTGAAATAAATAAAGGTCCCTCTTCAACTCTTTATGGCTCTGATGCACTTGGTGGCACTGTTCTAATGGAGACTAAAAATCCTGACGATATTTTAAGAACCGAGGGAGATGAAAACGCTTTTGAAGTAAAAACAGGCTATAACAGCGTAGACTCAAGCACAAAGACAACGGGTACTTGGGCAATGCGTGCCGCTGAACTAGAAACTCTAGTTATGTTAACGTATAAAAAAGGCAGTGAATCACAAACTCATTCTAATGGTGCTAATATTGAAGGACCAAATCGTGGAGCGGCAAACCCAGCGGATGCACAAATTGGTAACCTTCTCGCTAAAGCTTTCTACCAATTAAATGATTCACACCGCATCGGCACAACCGTTGAATATTACACCTCTCAATATAATGAAGATGAGCTTTCCCAAAATGGTTATTCCATGATGAGTAGAGGTGTCCCTATCATTACTTATTATGATAATTACAATAAAGACACAACAACTCGATTACGCGTTGGGTTAGAGCACGAATGGACAGCCAATAATGCGTTGTTTGATACGCTAGAATCAAAATTAAACGTACAACAAACTGAATCATTATCTGAAAACTACGATACTTCCACTGGTCCTTATGGCAGCGGTCGCCGAATGCGTGAGCGTATCGCCAACGACGATTCAATCCAATTTGATGCTCAATTTGATAAGATCGCGGAATTTGGGGAAGGCTTTCATCAAATCACTTACGGCCTGAGCTTTAGACAAAACAAATTTGCGACAGAAAATACCGATTATAAATACGACCAAGGCACATCTGGCCCCGGACATACAGATATGCCCGATGCAACGATGACTCAATATGGTATTTTTGCACAAGATCAAGCTTTCTTACTTGATGAACAGTTAGTGCTAACCGCTGGTTTACGCTATGACTCATTTGAAGCGAAACCAGAAACCAATGACGGCTTTAAAACAGAATATCCTGACAGTAAAAATGACGCTTTTACGGCTAAATTAGGTTCGGTTTATCATATAAACAATAACTTCAGTGTACTTGCTCAAGTCAGCCAAGGCTTTAAAGCCCCTACTCTACAAGACATGTATTATTTCTATGACAGTGGCGCTGTTATAGATGCTAACCCAGATCTTAAAGCCGAAAGCAGCATCTCTTATGAAACAGGGATTCGAGCACAATCAAATGCCGCACAGGTTGAATTAATCGCTTTCTATAATGATTATTCTGATTTCATCAATCAACAATATATAGGTAAAGTTGTTGGTGGCCCGAACGATGGAAAAGAACATTACACAAAAGAAAATATCGATTCTGTGGAAATTTATGGTGTTGAATTTAGTTCTACTTATTTATTAGATGAAGCGTTTGATGCACCTCAAGGAACCTACTCGAAGCTAAGTATTGCTTATGCTGAAGGCCGAGATAAAAAAACTGGCGCATCAATAGACAGTGTTGCCCCACTCACTTCAAACCTAGGTTTAGGTTATGACTCTGTCGGCTATACTTACGGTGCTTTATTAAATGTAAATATGGTGGCAGCAAAAGATAAATGGTCAAACGTTGGTCATGAAAACATTGATGTTGCAGGCTACACCTTGGTTGATTTAACCGCTTACTACAAACCAATGCAAGATTTAACGCTTCGTGGTGGTTTATTCAATGCGTTTGACAAGCAATATTGGTTATACAACGACATGATTGGTACTGAAGCTAGTGATGACGGCATTGACCGTAAAGCTCAAGCAGGTCGTAACTGGGGTATTGAATTAGACTATAAATTCTAAATTTATAACTCAACACTAATAAAAGCGGCATCATAGCCGCTTTTTTATGTCTGTTGTATTATTTATTATTTCAGAGGATTAAAATGGACCGTAGTTATCGATTTCCTTCAAACGTTCCACTTCAATAAAATAACTTTTCTTAAATACATTCAATAAATTATCTCTAATTTCATTTTTATCTTTTGATTGGTAATACAGTCCATCAAACGAGTTAAATAACCTA
>NZ_CAWPRC010000186.1:0-16775 GCF_963890165.1 Aliivibrio sp. SR45-2
CGATAGAAAACCAAAGACAGCAGCAATAAACCACAGCCAACCAGCTTATTCAGTGGTATCGATTCATCATACAACCAAACACTGAGTAGCATGGTCCAAATAGGTTCAAGTAACATTAAGATCGCAGCATTGGTTTTCTATCGCTTTAGCCAAGTGAGGCATAGATTACGAATCTAGTAGTAAGTCTTTGGGCTGTAATAAAATATGACTAACCCAAATACTTTTTTATATGTGATTTTTACTTATGAGTATGGTTTTAGCTAAGCTGAGTCACGAGCAATTAATTCTGGATTTAAAATAAGACTTTGAGGTGCACTGTCTTTATTGTTTATTTGGTGAATTAATCGGTGGCCAGCTTGGCGACCAATGTCACGAATAGGGGAGGAGACAAAGGTTAATGAAGGTTGAATTAACTCGGCTTCAGGGACATCATCAAATCCAATAATAGCGACTTGTTGTCCAATGTAATTATCTTTACCCACTGTGCGATTAGAGCGATTAACACCATAAACAGCACCAAATGCGGTTGATGAATAATGACATAGTATTGCTGTTATTTTTGGATTTTTATTAATTAGTTGATTTACTGCTTCTGCGGCGGCAGTTTGACTTTTATCACACTCAACAACCCATTCAGGTTTAAAAGGTAAGCCAAATTGCATTAGTGTGCTGCAATAACCACCTAAACGTTCGGCTCTACTTAATGAATCACTTTGTCCGCCAACGTAAGCTATTTGACGGTGCCCTTGTTTAATCAAATACTCTGTAGCAATTTTTGCAGCTTGCATATTATCGGGCCCAACAAAGTCAATCTGCTGTCCTACTTTGGCTCGAGCAACACAGACTATTGGTAAGTTTAAATCTTGTATTTTTTGAATATTCGGAACGCCAATATCACGGATAGGGCAAAATACAATCCCACCAACATTTTGAGCCACCATGGTTTCAATACATTGATCAAACTTATCTTGATTTGTGCCTGATTGGGTAAGAAAAAGCATGTATCCCTTATCTTCTAAGACTTCACTTAATCCTGCTGCTATTTCAGCGTAATAGGGGTCACTGATGTCTCTTAAAATTAAGCCAATCAATAATGATTGTTTTGAACTTAAATTAGACGCTGTGCGATTTTTAATGTAGCCGAGTTCTTGTACCGCTTGATTTACTTTTTGAATGGTTTCAGGTGAGATCCGTCCTTTATCGCTTAGTGCCATTGATACGGTTGTTACTGAGACTCCCGCTCGTTTTGCAACATCCTTTATATTTGCTTTTTTGTTTGTCATAGCACTTCTTTTACCACGATTAGATAAAACGTTTTACCTAATTAAACACATTTATTATTGCCATTCTAGCGCAATTATCAATCTAATGGAAAAAGATCGTGATCACTCGCACAAGATTGTTGGTAAAACGTTTTACCAAAATTTGTCAGGTGTATTGTATTGACCAAGATTAAGAGAAAATTTAAATCAATGAAGAGGTTTAAATTACTCAATGATATTTATTTTAAGTGATTAATTAAGGATATTTTATGCAGCAAAAAGCGAATAAAACGACGTTATGGGAGTTCTTACAAAGCTTAGGGAAAACCTTTATGGTTCCTGTTGCTTTGCTTGCATTCTCGGGCATCTTACTCGGTATCGGGAGTTCTTTTTCAAGTGCAGCATTAAAAGAAGCAATGCCATTTTTTGATAATGTTATCTTCCAGTATTTATTTATATGGATGACCAAAATTGGTTTAGTTGCGTTTATTTATCTGCCTGTCATGTTTGCGATTGCGATTCCGATGGGTCTTGCTCGTGAAGAGAAAGGGGTGGCTGCATTCTCGGGTTTAGTTGGTTACGCGGCATTAAATTTAGCGGTTAACTTCTACCTAACGGTGAACGGTGTACTTGATAATGAAGTACTACGTGAAGCTTACGGTGTAAAATCTATCTTAGGGACCGAATCGATTGATACTGGTATTTTAGGGGCGGTTATCGTTGGTATTATCGTTGCTAAGCTGCATGTTCGCTTCTACACGTTTAAAATGCCTGATGCATTGGCTTTCTTTGGTGGTGCTCGTTTTGTTCCTATTATTTCAACGATTACGTTAGGTGTTGTTGGTTTATTAGTTCCTTTTATTTGGCCTTACTTTGCGGCAGGTATTAACGGTATTGGTCATGTAATTGCTGGTGCAGGTGATTTTGGTCCTTTCTTATTTGGCATGAGCGAACGTCTACTTTTACCTATTGGTCTTCATCATATTTTAGTTGCGCTTATCCGTTTTACTGAAGCGGGCGGTACGATGGAAGTGTGTGGTGATACGGTGTCTGGTGCATTAAATATTTTCTATTCAGAGCTTTCTTGTTCTGAAACTCAAGGCTTCACTCCATCAGTTACTGCTTTCTTATCTCAAGGTAAAATGCCTGCGTTCTTAGGTGGCCTTCCTGGTGCCGCTTTAGCGATGTACCATTGTGCTAAAGTTGAAAACCGCAGCAAGATTAAAGCGTTATTAGTTTCTGGTGTGGTTGCTTGTATTGTTGGTGGTATCACCGAACCACTTGAGTTCTTGTTCCTATTCGTTGCTCCAGTTTTGTATTTTATCCACGCAATTTTAACTGGCTTTGGCTTCATGATCATGGGGATGCTAGACGTTACTATTGGTAATACCGATGGCAACATTATTGATTTCTTAGTCTTTGGTGTACTTCAGGGTATGTCTACTAAATGGTACTTAGTTCCTGTGGTTGCAGGTGTTTGGTTCGCGGTTTACTACTTTGTATTTAAGTTCGCGATTCTTAAGTTTAATCTTAAAACGCCAGGGCGTGAAGCGGAAGATATTGCGATGTCTAGAGAAGAAGCGGCGATTATTGCCACGGCTGGTGGTAAAGGAAAACTTATCCTTGCTGCACTTGGTGGTGCAGAAAATATCACGTCATTAGACAACTGTATTACACGTTTACGCATGACAGTTGAAGACATGAGTTTGGTTGATGATGCACAGCTCAAACTGTATGGGGCGCTTGGTGTGGTTAAGCTTGATCAACATAGCTTGCAGGTTGTTATTGGTGCGCAAGTTCATATTGTTAAAAATGAAATGCAATCGCTAATGTCAGCAACAGCTTAATCTTTATAGGTGGAGGTTTTCTCCACCTTTTTCATACTCTTTGTTTTTTAGTTCTCTATAAATATGAACTTTGGAGTCGCTATGTTTACTTTCTCAGAGCAAATCAATCGTAAAGGCAGTTATTGTACACAATGGGATTATGTTTCTGACCGATTCGGTGAAGAGGATCTTCTGCCATTTACCATATCGGATATGGATTTTGCAGCACCACTTGTGGTTATTAACGCACTGAAATCACGAATGGAACATCCTGTATTTGGCTATAGCCGTTGGGATCACAGTGATTTCAAAGGCGCGATTACACATTGGTTTAAAAGTCGATTTAATGCTGAATTTGATGGAAAGAATTTAGTTTATGGTCCATCGGTTATTTACATTATTTCACAGTTGATCCGCCAATGGAGTTGTTCTGGTCAGGGGGTTATTATTCATACGCCAGCTTATGATGCCTTTGATAAAATGATTTTAGGATTAGAACGAACGATTATTCCAAATCAATTATCGCCTTCTTCAGAAGGGTATCAAATTGATTGGAATGTATTTGAAGCTCAATTATCTGATCCTAATAACACGATTTTATTGCTGTGCAGCCCTCATAATCCAACTGGCAAAGTCTGGACTGCTGATGAGTTGAAGCGCATGGCGGTTCTTTGTGAAAAATACCATGTGGCAGTGATCAGTGATGAGATCCATATGGATATTTGCTTTAAACCTCATACGCCTTGGCAAGGGTTTGGAATGGGGACTCGTTGGGCGTTAGTCAGCTCAGCATCAAAGTCATTTAACATTCCGGCACTTAATGGGTCTTATGCATTTATTGCTGATGACATCGCAAGAGAGAATTACTTATTTAATCTTAAACAAGTTGATGGGCTTTCTTCACCTTCTATTCTTGGTGTTATTGGTTTAATGGCCGCTTATCAAGAAGGGGGGCCTTGGCTTGATGAGCTGAAATCTTATTTATATGAAAATCATCGTTATGTTAAAGAAACGTTAGCGAAAGAGTTACCTAGTATTGGCTATGAAATCCCTGACTCAACCTATCTTGCATGGATCGATCTTTCCTCTTTATCGATAGATATGGAGTCGTTAAACCAATGCCTGATTAAAAAACATAAAGTTGCAATCATGCAAGGCTGTACCTACGGAATTTCAGGAAAAGAATTTGTGAGATTGAACTTGGGCTGTCCACGTATAAAAGTAGATCAGGGTTTAGCCGCACTTATTTCTGCAATTAAAGAGTTATCTTTATGAATAGTGTATATACCGTTGAAGCAGGGCAGCGCCATTATCAATGGGGATCCCACTTGCTTTATGGTTTGTTTGGCCTTCCGATCCAAGATGATAAACCGCTTGCGGAACTGTGGTTAGGGGGGCATCCATCTTTACCTTCTAAAGTTCAACTTGATGATAGCTCTTGGCAAACACTGGATAAGTTTCTTGAACAAAAGCCACTTCGATTTTTGTTTAAAGTATTGAGTGCATCGCAACCTTTATCGCTTCAAGTACATCCAAATAATGTTCAAGCCAAAGCCGGTTTTGAGCGTGAAAATGCACAACATATTCCTTTAGACGCACCACACCGAAATTATAAAGATGCTTATGCTAAACCAGAAATGGTCATGGCGCTGTCACCTTTTAAAATAATGGTGGGGTTTAGGCCGTTAGAAGAGATCATTGATAACCTTAACTTAATTCAATCAGATGCATTAAAGACTATCTTACACAGTGAAATATTTAATCATCAGACGTTATTATTATCTTTGTTGCAACTAACACAAAAAGATAAACAGCAGATTATTGCACAAGCATTATCTATTGCTATTACGTGTAATGAACCAATGTGGCAGCAACTTGTTGAGCTTGCACATTACTACCCATACGATATTGGAATATTAGCGCCGCTTTATATGAATTGTTTAACGTTAGAGCCGGGTGAGGCGATGTATTTATCTGCGGGAACGATTCATGCGTACACAAAGGGGACGTGTATTGAGTTAATGGGGTGTTCAGATAACGTATTAAGAGCAGGGCTTACCCCAAAGTATATTGATACGGCTGAGCTAATGGCTTGTACTCAATTTGTTCCGTTTACCCCTGAAAAGTTAGTGCCAATGCTTGTTGAGTCAGAACAAATATTGCAACCAATAGAAACTGATTTCGGATTAGCACTATGCCAAGTCACTGAACACGAACAGTCTTTAACGGTGACTTCACGTTCAATTTTACTGGTTGCCAAAGGAAAGGTTAAATTTAATGAGACAGTGTTATTAGCAGGCCAATCATTGTTTGTGGAATCTGGCACTTATCTAATCTCTGGTGATGGATTGTTAGTTCGGGCTTTTGAAACTGAATAAAAAAAGAGCCGATAATGTTATCGGCTTTTTTATAACTATCAGACAATTATGAGAAATACTGAGAGTAGTTGATACCGATTATTTGATTACATCAGGATTAAATTTAACTCTACAAGGCACTATCTTCACTTGAGCTAATAGCAAGCCAATAAAGACAAAACCACCACCAATTAGGTGATATACCGTTGGTGATTGTCCTAAAAAGAGAAGACTAATGAGCACGGTAAAGATAGGGACTAAGTTCATAAATAACGTTGCTTGAGCTGCTCCAATTTGTTGCACGCCTTTTAACCAAAACCATGGGGCTAACACGGAAGCAAATGCGGCAGCAAACAGAACCATAGGAAAGGCACTTGTGGTAATTGCATAAGAATTACTACTTAAAAGTAGAGGAAGTTGTAATAGAGTTGCAATCGTAATTTGGCAAAAGACAGAAGTCCAAGGCTTTAGAGGTAACTTCCATTTATTCAGTAATATTGAATAGAGCGCATAAGCCAAACTGGAAATAAACATCAAACTATCACCTTGTTGAATTCCCTTCGTTAGTAAACTGACAGGGTTGCCTTCACTGAGCATATACAGTAATCCAGAGAATGAAATAACGGATCCTATTAATGCTTGTTGTTTTAACTGTTTACCTAATAAAGGCACGGCTAGAAATAAACTGAATAGGGGCATTAAGGATAAAAAAACGGCGATGTTGGTTGCACTGGTTGTGTGTGCGGCATAATAAGCAAGGCATTGATTTAATACCATGCCAAGTAAAGCAAGAATAGCGAGCTTACCTAAATGCTTCACTATTAATTGTCGTTGTTGCCATACCGGTTTTACACAAAACGGAAGCAAGATAAGTAAAGCGAAAAGCCAGCGATAAAAAGCAATTGCCCCCGGTTCTATTGCGCCAGTGGCTAGTTTACTTACTACTGCGTTTGCTGCCCAAATAAATACAGCAGTGATTGGGAAAAATAAATTCATAATAATCTCTGTTATTGATAATTAACAGAATTGTCACACTAATACAAAGAGCAGTGGTATACCATTTATGACACCGGATATAGCGATTACGACATATAAAAAATTTATGCCTAAATTGATAGAAACACTGCCAACAGACGTGTTCTGCCACTATTTTTTTATTGAAGCAAAAACAGAAACCTTGCCGCATTCGCATTCTTGGGGGCAGTTGCATTTAATTAAGCAAGGCGTGTTAGAAATGGAAGTGGATCAACAGAAAATGGTGTGTCCTGTAAACTATACGATTTGGACTCCTCCTTACCAAAGGCACCGAGCATTTAATCGGAGTGACATCGAATATTGCGCCATTAATATTACGGCAGAGTTGAGTGAAAAGTTTCCTAAACACGCGTGTATGATCCCGTTAACACCGTTATTAAGAGCCATAATTGATGACTTGATTGAACGAAAAACAACGATGGTGAGCTCAGAAGAAGATAAATGCCTTAGCTATGTGCTTATGGATAGATTAGTAAAAATAAACCCAATTGAAATTTATTTACCATCAACGCAAGATAAGTTATTAGCACCTATTTTGATGCAACTGGAAGAAACGCCTGAAGATGATTCGAGTTTATCTGTTTGGGCTAAACGTGTATTTAGTACAGAAAGGACACTAGCAAGACGTTTTCAAAAAGAATTAAAAATGAGCTTTAATGATTGGCGGCAGAGAGCAAAACTAGTTAAGGCAATGACACTATTGAAAGAATCCATAAGCATTAATGAAATAGCGTATCAGCTTGGTTATAGCCAAGGGTCTTCTTTTATTAAAATGTTCCGAAAGCATACTGGTGTAACTCCGGAACAATTTAGAAAGCAAAATGAAACGCTAACAGTGGAGATAACCAGTAAATGACACTCAGTTGCTTGGATTATGATGATAAAAAGCCGCTAATATATAGCGGCTTTCTTGTTTTAGACGTGATGGTTATTCATTTAGTTATTCAGCGCAACGTTAATTCGCTGGATGGCTTGGATTAGCACTTCATGAGGACAGCCTAGATTTAAACGAATAAACCCAGATCCTTCATTGCCAAACGCAATCCCCATGCTTGGAACAATGCCAGCCTCGACTAATTTCAATTCTAGCTCTTTGTCCGTTAACCCAAGTGAGCGGCAATCTACCCATGCTAAATAACCAGCTTCTGGGGGCGTAAAGCTTAGCTCTGGCAGTTCGCTTTCAATAAAAGTTGCTAGGGTAGTAATGTTCTCTTGTAGATAGGCTTTTAGCTCGTTTAACCACGGGGCAGACGTTTGGTAAGCAGCAGTGGCAGCACACATAGCCAAGCTATTATAAACATCCATACCATGAGCATCTAAGCGTCGAACTAAACGTGCTTTTAATTCTTGATTAGGGATCATGAAATTAGAAATACGTACAGAAGACAAGCCAAATGTTTTACTCGCCGCCGTTGCTACAATCAGTTTTTGTTGTAACTCTTCTGGTAATGATAACGCTGAATGGTAAGTGTTATCTCCCATCGCTAAATCGCCCCAGATCTCATCACTTAGCAGCCATACATCGTATTGATGACATAGCTCTGCTACAGCGGTTATCTCTTCTTTTGACCATGCTTTACCTACAGGGTTGTGAGGGTTACAGAAGATCATCACTTTAGCGCCTTGCTTAAAACAAGATTCTAAGTGAGTAAGATCGAGTGAGTAAGTTCCTTGCTGTTCAAGTAATGGGTTCTCAACCAATACGCGGTCATTAAATTCAACGATTTTACGAAACGAGCCATAGCCCGGTGTTTGCATGACCACTTTATCATTGGTTTCAGTTAGCAATTGAATTGCCATTGAAAGTCCTGGTAATACGCCGTGTACTGTGGTTATCCACTCTTTTTCAATTTGAATGTGATGTTGCTCTTGATACCAAGTGATGATCGCTTGGTAGTAATCATCATTACGTTCTGCATAACCAAAAATACCATGGTCAATGCGGTTATGAAGTGCTTCTAATACCAGTGGTGGTGCTTGAAAGTCGTAATCAGACACCCACATTGGTAATCGGCCTGTGCCGTCTAATCCGAGTTTTTCTTTCATGAAGTCCCATTTTAATGAGCCGGTATTACAACGGTTATGAATGCAGTCAAAAGAAGTTGTCATGGGATAGCCTTATTTTACTTCAACAGGAGATAATGAATCGTTGTCTTGAGTTACGGGTGCTTTTGCAATACCAAAGCCTGTAAACCCATAGATGATGGCGAAGATCACGCCGGTGTAACATTGAATTGCCCATGGTAGGTAATCAAGCGTTGCGACGCCTAATGTGCTTGCCATGTAAATGCCTGCCGCTGTCCAAGGAACCAATGGTTCGATAATCGTGCCGGCATCTTCAATAGTTCGAGAGAGATTTTTGGTATCTAGTCCCATTTTACGGTAAGCACCTTGGAATAATTCACCCGGAATCAATAGCGCTAATTTACCATCAGAGGTTGTCAATACCACAGTAATCGTTGCTATAACGGTAGATAGAATTAACTGACCCGTACTATGAATAAGGTGTAAGAAACGACCTAGAACGACATTTAAAGAGCCAGTTAAGCTTAGGATACCTGCAAAGGCGAAGGCACAAAAAACCAGAAGGATAGTACTCATCATCGAGAATAGACCACCACGATTAAGCAGTTTTGCAATGTCAGGAACTAAACCGTCAGTCGCGTGACCATTGGCACTTAGCATATCGATATTAAAACCATTCACAAACGCTTGCAGTGCTTGTTGTAAACTAAATCCTTGTAAGAAAATGCCAATAACAATCGCTAAAGCTGAAGCGGCAAGCATCAATGGAAGTACTGGTTTTTTAGTAAATGCCCCCCATAAGATCATGACTGGTGGCACAATTAATAGAATATTAAGGTTATATAGGCTTTCTAATCCCGCAAGGATATCGAGTACTTTTTGAAGCTCGCTTACACTTGCAACATCGCCGTATTGGCCTGCAAAGAAGAATACAACAGAAGCAATAACAAATCCCGGTAGCGTTGTATAAAGCATATGTTGGATGTGTTCATACAATGTGGTGCCAGAAACGATAGGTGCAAAGTTAGTTGAATCAGAAAGTGGGGATATTTTATCGCCAAAATACGCACCAGAAACGACGGCACCAGCCGCTGCTGCCATTGATACATCAAGACCTGCGGCAACGCCCATTAGCGCAACACCGACGGTTCCTGCTGATCCCCATGATGTACCAGTACATACAGAAACCACACTGGTAACAAAGAAAGCGGCGATTAAAATGTATTGAGGGCTAATGACTTTAAGGCCCCAATAGACCATGTAGGGAATGGTGCCACTGATCATCCAACTTGCGATTAGACCACCAACAGAAACGAGAATTAAAATAACAGGCATCGCTTTCGCTAGTTTCTCTACAATGGAATTCATTATTTCATCCCAGTTGTATCCCATTTTATAAGCGATGAAACCAGTAAAGGTGGCAGAGGTAAGTAATAAGGCTTCAATTTGTAGACCGAGTAGGCCATATCCTATTGCAAGCAGACCAAACATTACAGCGATAGGGGCTAAGGCTAAAGCAAATGATGGTAGAGGCTTTGAATGTGTCATTGTGTATTCCTCGTAAACAGATGTAGGGTTGTTTTGTTTTTATGAGGCCATAGTAAGAGTTCTATTAATTAGAATATGAGAGATAAGTAACACACCCATGTAAGCGCTTACATGGGATTATTACCTAAGAGGTTCATCACACTTTTACTGCTTGTTTATCTGAATAAGGTATGACTGTTTGTCGCTCAACCAAGGTCGCATGAAAGCGATGATTTGATGGGGGGATGTATCCTGTGTTTTTGATTTTTAATGCTAAATCAGCAGCATAGCTCGACATTTCATCTATTGGATTGTGCATGGTGGTTAAGCGCGGATAGAGGTATCGAGCAAGTAATACATCGTCAAACCCGACAATAGAAATATCGTTAGGGACGTTGATATTGTTTTCATGCAGGTTTGCCATTAACCCTGCGGCCATCACATCGTTAAAGGTGACAACGGCTGATACTTCTGGGCATTGAGATAGTAATTGTTCGCCCGCAAGCTCCCCGCCTTGTTCACTAAAGTTCTGATTTATTATCCAGTTAGGCTCGATGATGATATTGGCTTCTTTCATCGCATCACGATAACCGTTAAGTCGCTCTGTTCTGTCTTCAATAGGGAGATCACTGGTGACACAGGCGATCTTACGGTGACCTTGTTCAATTAAATGAATGACGGATTTTTTAGCACCGGCTCTATTATCAATATAGACAGAGCGGTTTGATATTTGCGGAATGGTGCGATTAAGCAATACCATGGAAGGCAATTGGGCACTGTATCTAAGTAGGGTGGCGTCATCTAACATTTTGGCGTGAATTACCATAGCCTCACATCCTTGACTGATCAAGAAATCGAGGCCTTCCTTTTCTCTTTGAGCATCATGACCGCCACTAACCACGACTAGCTGGCACTTGTTTTTACGTGAGACTTCCTCTACATGTTTTGCGATAAGAGCAAAGAAAGGGTCGGCGAGATTACCCGTTAATAAACCGAGGGTATTATTTGTTTTTCTTGCTAATGCACTTGCTCTGGCGTCTCGTTGATAGTTCAGTTCTCGGACAGCGGTTTGTACTCGTTCAAGAGTCACAGGCTCAACATAAGCCGAGTTGTTGATGACACGAGATACAGTAGCAGTTGATACACCTGCTAGTTTTGCTACGTCATTAATGGTTGCCATGATTACAATATAGGGTGATTAACATTGGACAAGAGTGTAGCGTGATTTATTCAAGAAAGATGTTAGGGCTATCAAACCTATTGACAATTAATAATATTGTTAATAAACCAAATGGCGGATAAGACGATGGGAGGTTCCTGAGTGATTTATTTCTGTTGTTTTATTTTTGGCACAAATATTTAATACAACATTTACGTATCTCATTGTATTATTTGGCTTATGCACAAGGGTGTGCCAAATAAATAAGGTTGGATATGTTTAAAAGTAAATTAGCCGTGTTCTTTACGTGTTTGTCTGTGCTGTCTTTTACGGTTCAGTCAAGCAGCTTTGATACCGTTACTCTAGGCAGTAAAGGAGGGATTCAAGATGGCAATTTAACGGCTTTTTTAATTAAGAGCGATCAAGATTCTAATTTTGTCATGCTTGATGCCGGCTCTGTAGTGAATGGATTGATTGTAGCAGAGCAAAAAGGCGCGTTTAAAGATATTGATTTACCTGATGATTCGCCTTACAGCAAAGTAGGTTACCTTTTAAATGATAAGATTAAGGGATACTTGATCAGTCATGGGCATTTAGACCATGTTGCGGGGTTAATTATATCTTCTCCTGATGACAGTAAAAAACCTATTTATGGATTAGAAGCGACCAATCGTGATCTGATGAATAACTACTTTAATTGGTCTGCATGGCCAAACTTTGGCAATAAAGGCAGTGGTTTTAAGATTAACAAATACAATTACGTCGATCTGGTACGAACGACATGGAATGCGGTTTCAGATACAACAATGAGCGTAATGGCATTACCACTTTCTCATTCTGGTGGAGAATCGACGGCATTTATTTTAAAAGATCAAAAAGGGGATGTATTTGCCTATTTTGGTGATACTGGCCCCGATGACGTTGAAAAAAGCTCAGCATTAAAAACCGTGTGGACAACATTGGCTCCTTTTGTAGAACAAGGGAAATTGAAAGGTATTATTATTGAAGTTTCTTTTACCAATAAAACGCCTGACAAGTCCTTATTCGGGCATTTAACACCAAATTGGTTAATTAAAGAACTGACGGTGTTAGAAAACATGAATGGTAAAGGCTCGTTAATAGGGCTAGATGTCGTGATAAGCCACATTAAGTACAGCTTAAAAAACAGTGAAGATCCAAAAGTTATTATTCAGAAGCAATTAGCCGATGCGAACGATCTTGGCGTGAATTTTATCTTTCCAGAGCAAGGGGATTCACTGACGTTTTAATATTGCTACAGTCTTTATGTTAAAAATAGAGATAACAGTAATCTAGTATTTGAAAAATTAAAGCACCAAAAATATTGGTGCTTTATATCATTGAGTTACTGTATTAATAAAAAACTATGATTTTTTAGATGACGGTGTTTTGTTGTTGTCTTGTGACATAATGGCTTTGTGGTAAATAAAAGATGAAACGCCACCCCAAAATATAATATTAACAATAAATGCTCGAAGAATATTCAAAGCATTCAACGGGATACTTTGGAATATGAAAAAGGTGCAAAAACTAGCTAATGCAGAAACCACGATCCCTTTTACTATCCATTGGTTTTTCAAAACAGGAAGGCAATAAAGAATAGCCCACAAACCTCCCCAAAAAACCTGTTTGTAAACAAAGTTTTTATCAAGGCTAAAATCATCATTAGTGGTAATGTTGATTAACGAAATGACGAGTATATTTGCAATAGAACCAAGGTAACCAGCGCCAAGGGCTAACGGTAATCTATTTATCATCCTAATTATTCCTGTATTTAAATGTATAACTAATATTTACCGTGGGTTTATAAAGTAAATCACCTTCAGCGTTAGTAAATTCTTTTACGGTTACATAAGAGTTAGTTAGCTTTAATGAACTAGAATCGGCCTTATCAAATATATTATTACTTAGTTTTTTATTTAATTGATATGAAGACAGCGTCTGAAGCTCTTGTATCTTAGTAAGGCCATATTTATAAGCATCATCCTTTGATTCATACGAGGTACCCTGAACTTTCGCATGTTCAAGTTTCGTTGCGTAATGTGCTTGAGCGGGTAAACCAACAAAAATAGATGCTGAGATTAACAGGGTTAAAATATTTTTTTTCATAATATTATCCTTTACATGATGTACGAATACATTGAGTGTGTGATATGAATATCACGCGATTAACCTATTGTTTGGTGGTTACTTATCTCGTGCTGATTCAAGTTTCTCTACAAACGTTAGGTGTTTTATTTCTGTTATCACCTTAATTCCAGAGTTGTAGTTTTTAGCCGTGTTTGGTGCATCAAATCGTTGGATTTGAATAGAATTAGAGTCTTTCGCCATGAATTTAATGTTGCCCGTGAAATCCCCATCTGCTGCGGTAGCACTATAAGAAAACATAAGTAAAAGGCTATATGTTAATGATTTTATTTTATTGTACATAATGTGGTTCTCTTATTTAAATTATGAACTAAACCGTTTAGTTCATAATAATGTAGTCTAAACTAATTACCTTGTCTATTACTTATTGTGTAATTATTTTTGAATAAGGTTAGCGTATTTTTTTGATGGAGGGATTATATGTAATTGAAGGCGTTAGATTAGGGGAGGATGATTTTTCTAAGATTGTAAATAAGAGACATAGGGTTGAATGGATAGGAAAATAATCGATGGCTGCTAATTTTAGTTAAAAGGTAAGGTAAGAAGACGAATGTTTGAGATTATAATTTTATATGCATCCTTTAATGCCTTTATTTTTATTAAATTTAAATTTTTTGAAATAATGCTTTGTTTTATGATTAAGATATAGGCGCTTGGTATCATTTGAAATAATTATCTGTTTAATTACATTATGTAATTGTTAATTGTAATTTTGTATAAGTTTGTAATGATGAGTCATGATGTTTTTTTATTATAGTATTCTAGATAAGAAATATATACTGAGCAGTATCTCCATATTAATTAGTTATACTATGAATAAAATTATTTGCTTCATTGTTTTAATGTGTTCTCTATTTTTATCTGCCCTTAGTCATGCTACGAACTGGGGCGTAAATACTTATACTCCTGTTTCTATTTCTAAGTCAGCTTCAGATATTGGAGAAGAAATAAAACATCTTCCAGAACAGCATTTCTTTTCTAAAAATGAGTATTCACAAGTTAAAGCATTATTGGCTCAAACCTTGTTTGAACAAAACAAACAATTAAAGGTATTAGAGGACTCTTTAACGACCTATTTGGCTGATAAAACAGATATTAACTGGTTTTCTGTCGATGTTAATCATCGAACTCTGGCTTCTTTTAATGTTAGTAAAGAGTCACTATTGCAGTTGGCGGATCGTAAAACAAAAGATCAATTAACGGGCTTTGGGCCTAATGGGGTAACTCAATTTTATTCTGAACTAACGATTACTGAACTCAACATTAGATACTACATTCATTATCAAATTCGTAGTTTTAGTAAGCTATTAAATGATCTTGAGATATCTCCAGTTCCGGTGATTAGTGTGATACTAAAAGTCGTAGGTATCGTCTTTATTTTTAATTGGTGGATGAGGAATAGTGACCGCTTAATTCATGATTTTAAAATATCTAAGTTAAAAAGTACGAGAAATCCAAGCTTATGGATACGTGCTATTTGGTATTGCAGTCGTGCACATAAAGCGATTGCTTATCTGTTGTTAATTACAGCGACATTACGCATCATTTCAACATTGCCAAGTTTACAACATTTGATATTTTTGGAAATATTTACGTGGTGGATACTCGGTGGATCTATCGCCGTGAGCTTTATTTTAGAATTCGCTTATCGAAACAGTAAGCATAATAAAAAAGAGGCGATTGCACTTCGTCTTTCTACTATTCGTCGATATATTTGGGGATTTATTGTTGCTGGTGTGATTTTACAGATATCGGCAAGAACATTAGGACAAGGTACTATCTACGCTTGGATTAACTCTGTTGTTTATTTGTTCTTTATTTTTCTGACGATCATGACATTAAAACAATGGAACAGTACGATTTTCAATCGTATCGAGCAATTAGAGACGTATCCATTATCTATTCAGTGGGCACTTAGAAACAAAAACACCTCTTTTATGTCTATCGTTGCAACGGCTTGCGGTTCTATGTGGTTAATTGGACGAAGTATTCAGCATCAAGTGTTTTCTGTTTTGTCACAGAACGCAGCGTTTAGTCATGTTTTAGCTTATCTATTTAGAATAGAGGTGGCAAAACAAACGGAAGTAGCTAAAGAGCAATCTAATTTAGTTCGAATTAAAAGCGCGTTAGCTTTTGATTATATTATTCCGGGGTCTAAAGAATCAGAGTTGTTAGAAGAGTACGCTCTGGATGAGATAGTGTCTCTTTCTCGTTATTTATTAACCGACAGTCCGGCAGTGTGTGTATTGTCTGGAGAGCGGGGCGTTGGAACGACAACGGTGCTTAACCGGATATTAAGTAAAACAAAAAATGCCAAACCATTGTATATAAATTGTCCTTATGATGGATATTCTGCGCTACTGCCTGAACTTGCAAAATTAGTGGGTTTAAGCGAAGAATCAACGGAAAGAGATATTTTACAACACCTAAGAAACAGTGATGACTGCTACCTTATTGCCTTTGATAACGCACAGCGATTAGTCAAACCAAAAGTAAATGGTTTGGCTGATTTAATGAAATTAACCAATCTGTTAAGACGAGCAAGAAAAAGCCATCGTGTCGTATTATCTATAGATAAATCAAGCTGGCGCTTTATCGATCGTGCTCGTGGCGAGCGCTTATTGTTTGATCTTGTGACGTTTATGCCGAAATGGACGGAAAGACAGATAGGGCAATTACTGGATTCCCGGATTGTTAAGGATAATGATATTGAGGGGGTTTCATTTGATGGGTTAGTTCTACCAAAACAATGGGATGAAGATAATTTGACGGATGAAGAACGAGCTAAAAATGGGTTTTATCGTATTTTGTGGGACTATTCCGATGGTAATCCTACGGTAGCATTACGTTTTTTTCGATTATCGTTATTTAAGGACAAAGAGACTGACATTGTTTTGGTTCGTTTATTTACATCGCCTCAATCAGATGATTTAGAAGCCATGCCTAAACCTATGTTGGCGGTTTTGCGTTCAATTGTGCAATTGGAAGTGGCTTCACCTGCGGATCTTTGTGACTGTAGTTTACTGAGTATTGCTGAAGTAATTAGCACATTACGTTACTTCCAAAGCCGTGGTTATATTGAATGGAACGAGAACAAGGCGCGGATATCAGATCATTGGTATCGACATATTACTAACATACTTCATCGTCAGCATTTATTGGTAAAATAACATGATTCGTTTATATGCACTTTTATTCTCCCTTTTTTTAGGGCAAACCGTCTTCGCCGAAGATCTTCAATCTATCGATAATCTACAACAATTTGCGAGTTTAATTCGTTGGAGTGGTGTCGCTTTTTCTTTGTTTATCATTATTGGGGCTTGGTTATTTCTTCGATTTATTCAGTCGATTGTTGATGGAGTAAGTAGCCAATTTGCACAACGCCGAATGTTAATGCAAAAACTGCAATCTTTCTTTC
>NZ_CAWPRC010000187.1:0-16621 GCF_963890165.1 Aliivibrio sp. SR45-2
TATTTCTCGTGGTCAATATTACGTGATTATTGAAGCAATTGTTGATGCAGGTAAATTATTAAATGATGTTAATTTTTATACTCAAGTACTAGGACAACCTGTTTTTTCTATTAATTCTGAAAATGATAAAAAATCAGATTGGGTGATTGATGAACTTGAGCGCCTTGGTTTCACAATTAATGATGGTAAGAAAAAAGCAACGCATACTTTCTATTTAAAGCAAAGACAATCAAATGTAGAAGACCATAAAGGGTCTAAAGGTATTGAAACAACATTGAGTATTGTTCTTAAAGATAATAAGAATGGCAACATATTATTTACGATAAATAATAATCCAATGAAAACTCGTATTTATGTTCAGCCAGTATCAAGAGCAAAACAAGTTTCAGAGCATGTTGCTTATAAGCAAATGAAGAAAAAAATGGGTGTTGAAGTTATTCAATCTTTAGCACGTCATGCAGAAAAAGGCATCGTTTATCAAATTGTTCTAAAGAACGCAAAACGAACAGATGTTGATATTTTTAAACATGTTTTAAATAACGGAACAAGCGGAAACGTAGAAACTTGGAAATGGGATAAGAAATATAAAACGATGACGTTAGATTACCGTTTTTCAGGACCGTTAAGTGAAGCTTTTGATCAAAGTCTAAAAGAAATTTATTCCACATTTAAAAAAGAAGGTAAAGGCCGTAGACCACATATGAAAAAAGTGGATAGCGATGCTGCGTACTTTGATATCGTGAGAAGCTAATGAAGTATTTTATACTCATATTCTCACTACTAGCTTCTTTTTTATCATATGCAAATACGGTTTATGATATTTATGAATCTAAATATAGTAAAAAAGATACAGGTGTTTATGATGATGAACAGTGGGTGTTCTTTGTTGTTAAACAAGAGTGTTTAACTCAAAAAAAATATGCAGGGACTCAAGAGTCTAAAGAAGCTGAAAAACTATTTTATAAACAATTAGTAAATGAAGTTACTAAGCGAAATGTATCATTTTCGGATGATATATTAGGGCTATCAGAACCATTGAAAGGCGATATTAAAGATATTGTTTCAGCTAATTACAATGTGGTGTCAAATATCCCACATCAGCTAGTTTTTGATAGAAACTCAAAGGTAGAACCATGTACTCAAGAGTATGTTGTAACGGTTAAAGCCGATTTATTTAAGAATAACGGCATTAAAATACCTAAAAATGAAGTTGAAAATATCGCAACAGAATTGCTATTTAACGCTTTATCTGAAGGTGACTATTTAAAACTATCATTATATTTACATAGCTTAGATTTGGATGGATTAGCTTCTATATATGAGATGCTAACACTCGAAGATGCGATATCAATAAATCTTAGGCCTACAGACAGTAGTAATGTTTGTGCTCAGGAATATTGCCTCTTATCGAAAAATCCTTATTCTGAGTTTGATATTAATAATGTGATATCAACATCGTTATTATATCAAGGCTTAGTGCAATTTATTAATGAAAACCCAAGCCATATTCTAGCTGAAAATTTGTATAAGAAAGCAGAAGTTAATTTTAATAATGGTAAGAATCCTAAACAAATTATTGATGATTTGACTCTTGCTATTAATTTAAACCCTAAGAAAGCTAATTATTGGAAAATGCTAGCCAATATATATAGGGCGTTAGGCGAAAATAAAGAATCTTATGCTGCTGTAATTCAATATATTTTACAAGATCCAACTAATGCAGATTCTTGGGTCTATTTCTATTTAGCAGAGAAAAATAGAAACTCAGAATCATCTGTAGAACTAAATCATTGGTTAGTTTTGTTAAATAATCATGTTCAATTTTCGTCATGGGCGAAGAAACAAATAGGTAATTAAAATGAAAAAAATCCTAACACCTTTAGCTATTGTAATCGGTTTGGCGCTATCTAGTAATGTAGTTGCAGAAGATTTTATTGCAAAAGGAGATTCTCCAGCATTAGAAGCTGTATCTGCAATGGTAGAAGAACCTTTCGTTCAAGCCGAAATTAATGAGGAAACATATATTTCAGCAGAGCAGCAAATTTTAGAAGAACTAAATAAAAAAGGTTGGAGCCAAGGATGGGATGCTAATAAAAAGCGTCTATTCGTTGTTAATACTGAGATGTTTGATTCTGAAGATCCGACTTATGATGATTCATTTATTACTAAACGCTCTCAATACGCAATGATGGCAACAATGGGTGCTAAAGCTAAAATGGTTGAATTCATGCGTACCCAAATGCGTGCAGTTGACCAGTTAACTGCTCCAGGCACTGATGTTCACGCTGAGTTAAACGCACAATATATAAAGTTAAATAAAAAAGTTGAAGCACAGCAGCGTACATTAGAAAAGCTATTAGCAGAAGTTAATGCAACTGAAGCAGAAAAATTAAAAGGTGTCACTTGGCAAGATCGCCGTGATGCTTATATGGATGCATTAATTAAAAAAATTGATGAATCATACAGTGCAGGAAAGATTGAAGAAAAAAAAGTTAAGAAGTATCAAAAGGCAAAACAGCGCTATGTTGAAGCAAAGACAGAAATGTCGGAGATCATGAAACAAGCTAGCGCCATTAAAGGTAAGACAAAACTAGAATCATCAAGTCGTGTTGAAACTTTAGCAAAAGCACCAATCATGGGGGCATCGGTATTACTTCAAGCAGAATCTTGGGATTCTGGGGAAGAAAAGTATGAAGTATCTACATTGATGGTTTGGAGTCCTAAATTAGAGCAAGCAGCTAAAGCAATTGTTACTGGTGAGAAGGTTACTTTAAAACCTAAAAAAGCTTTAACAGTGCAAAAGTGGTTACGTTCTCAAGAAGCAGCAACGTTAGTTGGACCGAGACAGTACGTTGATAAAAATGGAGATCGTTGGTTTATTGGTGCGTATTCAATGCCTGTTGAAGGTACATCTTCATTAGTTCGTAAAAATAAAGGAATTGCAGACCTGATGGCTAAAAAAGAGGCTGCGATGGCATTATATGCTGATGTCGAAACTCAAAAGCAAGCTGAAATTGCGATGCAAACTCGTTCTGGTGACTTGAAAGGAAAAGATCATACCGCGATAGCAACAAGTTTTGCAGAAACAACGCGTCAATCAGTAGAAAACCGTCAAGTAAATGGTTTATCACCTCTATTTACAAAAACAGTCTTACATCCAATATCTCAACAAAAGATTTATGTCGTAGCTTATGGTATTTCTTCAAGTAGTGCTTCAGAAGCATTAAAGATGGAGTATTCCGCTTATCAAGCCGCAAGTAGCGCAAATAAAAGTAATAAAGTAAGCCAAGCTGTTCATAAAACTTTAGACACGCAACTTGAAATGTCGAAAACATCACCTGTATCGGCTAATGATGTAGAGCAAGAAATAGAAAATGTATCTAATTCGACGAAGAGTACTGCATCTCACTCTACTTCATCAAGTAAGGTTAAATCTAATAGTAGTTCGTTGTTGAATGCTCCAACAATTGATGAAGACGATTTTTAATCAAGCAAATCATAAATTAAAACAGGGAGTGAGAGCTCCCTAAAATTAAATAACCAAGAGATATGACAATGAAAAAAATCTTAGCTTTATCAGTAGTGGCAATGGCTTTAGTTGGTTGCCAGTCAACACAACAAAAAAGCAAGCCAGTAGTAGAGAAATCTCCTGCATATTTAGAGTGTAATTTTGGTGGGGAATATTATGAAGTAGCAGCTCCAAAATGGAAATGTGAACCAAATACTAACCGCGAAATGTATGCAAAACAGGCGTCGGGTTCAAGTGCAAATAAATCAGGTGGAGTAGCTCATCAGCGTCAGTTAGCTATTTTAGATGCAAATAGAACACTTGCTGGTCAGTTTAAGACGGATGTAATTGCTACGATTAAATCATCGAGCGGAACGTTAGGTATTGATGGCGCAGCTGGTGGTGCTGGTGCAACTAAAGATGTTTCAGAAGCATTAGTTAATTTCGAACTAAAAGGAACTGAAATCATTCGTACGATGACAGGTCCGAATGGTCATGTTTATGTTCATGTAGGTATGCCACGTGCCGCGTTACAACAGAATATTGATTTAGCGCTTGAGGTTGTACAAGAGAATGCACCAAACTCCTTACCAACTAATGTAACGCCTGCACAAAATAAGCAGTTATCTGACGATATCGCTAAAGCACTAGAAGGCATGTAATTCAATGACTACGGCTAAATTTGTAAAATCACTTGTCATCGGTTTAAGTTGTTTTTCGAGCTTAGCCGTAGTGCATGCGTCTGATTCAGTTGATACTTTTGAAAAGAAGAAGGCAAGTATACTTTCTTCTTTTGAAAGCTCTAAAAAAGAGAATATTGATAAATTTGAACAGTCTAAGGCTTCTTATTTATCTGCTTTTAATAAAGCAAAAGAAAAATTAAGTAAAACATGGGATATTCCAGAACTAACGAATAAATCAAAATGGGTTCAATATTCTAATAATGATCAAGTAAAACGTTCTGTGGATTTTGAAACAGGCAGTGTTGTGGTTGAGGTTGTTGGTAATGATCTTTCAGAAGAACAAATAAATAAAATCATTAAAGGCCAAGTTTCTGAGCTAGAAAATCAAACAACAACAAATGCCTATACCAAAGATAGTGTATTAGCAGCGACAAAAATCAAACCGAATAAAATAGAATCAAAAGCGAAAGTGCTACCAGATGTGAGTTCTAAAGAACTATTAATGGCACAAAATAAATCAAGCTATACACAAGATAACGGATTGAAAGTAACTCGTGTTAGTATGGCCGTTTCACAAAATACAGTTGCCAAACGAGCAATGATTTATCTTCCACACGTAAACAAAATATCGGAAAAGTGGAATGTTTCGCCTGAATTAATCTTTGCGATTATGCATACAGAAAGTCACTTTAACCCAATGGCTCAGTCTCATATTCCTGCTTATGGTTTAATGCAAGTCGTCCCGACATCTGCGGGTAGAGATGTAACTAAGATTTATTTAGGAAAAGAACAATTACTTTCCCCTGAAATACTATTTAATCCAGAATTCAATATTGATATAGGTACTGCTTATCTAAATATTTTGGATACTCGTTATTTAAAACGAGTTGATAATAAACAGTCACGGATGTATTTATCTATAATCTCATATAATGGTGGAATTGGCGCAGCAGCAAAAGTAATTAATGGTAACCGAAATTCAAAATTATCATCATTAGCTGTTAATGCAAACAAACTAACCCCTGATGAGATTTATCATAAATTGTCTAAAGGCCATCCTGCGAAAGAAGCGCGAGATTACTTAAAGAAAGTAAACGATAAACGAGAGTATTACGCAAAAATACTGAATACAGGTAGTATGTAAATGAGAACTATATTCATTCTTTTAGGATGTATACCGAGTTTTGTTATAGCAGCCCCATCTTGGTACGATAACCTAGAGCTTAAGTCTAACCAATATATAGGTTCAGGTTTGGGTGAAAGTATTGGTTTAGCAAAACAAGAGGCTATAAAACAGATCTCATTTAGTCTTTCTTCTACTATATCTAGCAGTCTAAATGAAACAATAAAAACTGTGGGTAACAGCGGAACGATGGAAACAAAATCATCTACAGAAATGGTAAATAAATCTGTTTTATTACCTAAAATTACATGGGGACATATAGAAGCTGAACATGGTATTTACTACGCTCAAGGTAGTGTGGATAAAACAGAAGTTATTACATTGTACGAAAATACGCTTAAAGTCCAATCTAAAAAATTTGATTACCTATTAGGTCAGAAGCAGATTGATCTATCAGATTATCTCGTTATTACACAATCATCTGAAGCTTTGAAAGCACATCTTATTCAGGCGACAACCATAATGTCAGAATCTGAAATTGCTAAAAATGAATATAATAAAGTAATGAGTATTTTTGATAAGCAGAATGCGTATAAAAATACAATGTGTATGAGTGTGATATATAAAGGGCACTCTTCTTTTGAAAGAAAAATGCTACAACCATCGATTGAAAGTGCGATTCAGAATTCTGGTTTAAAATTAAAATCAGGGTCTTCATGTGAATTAGTCACTTTCAATTCAAATAGTACAACAAGTAAAACCAATGGAACCCGGACTGAAAGTGTGAAAATACATATTAGCTTGGGAAGCCCTGCGATTGCATCAAAAGTAATTTCAGTTATAGGAAGTAGTACGGGTTCAAAAAAAGCGGTAATGAGTGATGTTGCAAGTAAATTTTTATCTCATTTTGATCAACGTAATAATTTAGTACACTACCTTTTAAATTCAAATATGCCAGAGATAACGATACAATAATGCCAATAATCATCGGGTTTGTGACTCTCTTTTTTCTTTTATTTATTCAGAGAAAAATTGAGTTATATACAACAGCGAAGCTTTCTCAGTTAGGCTTTCCAAAACTTAGATTTGTTACTGCATTTATTGGCGTACCTGTTCATGAGATTTCTCACGCTATAGCATGTTTGATATTCGGGCATAAAATAAATGAAATTAAACTATTACAGTTTAATGGTACACCTACATTGGGGTATGTAAATCATAGTTACTCTAAAATAAATGTTTATCACCGAATAGGAAATTTATTTATAGGGCTAGCACCAATATATATAGGCTTAATATTGTGCGTTTTATTTACTAAATTACTATTTTCAGAAATAGATTTCACGTCATTCAATAGACCTATTTATAATGAGCTACTGGAAGTTACAAGATTTTCAGAGATGATAGGGTTATTCATCAGTAATCTGTTTTCTAGTGTAGATTTACACGTAATATTATTCACAGAAAGTAATTCCAAATATTTCATTTGGTTGTTTGTTATGTCATCTATTATCACACACATAATACCTTCGTCATCAGATTTTGAAGGCGTTAAAGATGGGCTGATATTTTTGATATTACTTGTTTTGTTATTACTGTTTATTCTTGGTATATCATTACTAAACTCATTGTTGTTACCAATTGTTTTTAGTCTTGTTTCTGTCTTTTTATCATTTTATGTGGTGATAATGATAACAAGTTTCATTTTGATTATTATTGCAAAATTATTTAGCTCAATATTTTAAAGTTTTCGCACTTATTTTCATTTGTATAGGTGTTTACTTAGGTATGAATTACTCAGATAATATTGAGAGTATTATCGATATAGACGCTTTTGAGCATGTGCAAGATAAACTTGAAGATGAAAAAATCTGGTTATAGATAAGTTTGAAGAAGTAAAAGACTAAGGTATACGAGTTGTGATTAAGCTAATTATAGTAATGTCGGTAAGACAAAAAAACAGCGAGCACTTAGGCTCGCTGTTTTTATTTTTATCAACTAAATATTCAATATTACTTAGCTAATTTCGTCAACACACTCATCAATAACTTAATGCGGGGTTCAATTGACTCAAGCAGTAAGTACTCATCAGCACTGTGGAAGCCTGCGCCGATAGGACCTAAACCATCAAGTGTTGGAATACCTAAAATAGCCGTGTTGTTGGCATCAGAGCCGCCGCCGACTTCTTGCCAATTGATATCAATCTCAAGCTCTTGAGCTGATTGCTTAACCACTGCCATTAGTGCTTCAGTTTGCACTGATGGTACCATTGATGGTTTGTAGGCTTCACGTTCTACCGTGATAGATACACCATCAACAAATGGGGTTTGAGTCATGCCATTTAATGCGGTATCAACGTGATCATATTCTGAGTTATCCCAGAAACGAACATCAATAACAGCCGTTGCTGAATCAGGAACGATGTTAGCACCAGCACCACCAGAAACCACACCCACGTTTAGCGTAGTGCCTGATTCAAAATTCGTCATTGCATTGGCTGCTAAGATCCAGTTTGCCATTTCAGTGATTGCACTGCGGCCATTTTCTGGTTCATTACCTGCGTGAGCCGCTTTACCGCTGAAGGTTACTTTGTAGTTAGCCATGCCTTTACGTGCTTTAACTAAACCACCGTTCGCACGCGCCGCTTCTGCGACTAATACATTCTTCGCTTTCTTCGCAGTTTCTTGGATCCAATCAACTGAATCTAATGAGCCAGTTTCTTCATCTGGGTTCATGCACACACAAATCGACAGCTTATCTAATACGGCTTGATCTAGATTACGAAGTGCATACACCACGTTCAATAGGCCAGATTTCATATCAGAAACACCCGGACCGTAGGCTTTTTCAGCATCCATAGACATTGGGCGTTCAGCCGCCGTACCCACAGGGAAAACCGTGTCCATGTGACCAATCATCATCACATCAATGTGTTCAGCGTCTGGCTTGTTGCGAATTTCAAGACCAAAACCTGCTTTACCACAATCGATGCGCTTTACCGACCAGCCGTTCATCGCTTCGTATTTTGCCGCCATGTGGTTAGCAATCACTTCGATGCCTTCAACGGTGTACGTTCCGCAATCCACATTGATAAGAGGGCGTAGCTCTTCTAGATAATCGTTTAGAGAAAAATTCATCATCAATCCTTATAGAATCATGTTCATAACAAACATAGCACCAAATGCATTTAATACTGAAATCGCAATCATTACTGGAATATAGCGACCTTCAGTTCCGATAGGGCCCATGATACGACCCATGTATTGAACTTGAGAGCCCATTAGGTAGATTGCAGGAGCAAGAATCGCAATGTGGTTACCATCTAAAATTCCTTGGTCAAATAAGGTGATAACCACACCCACTGCACCACCCATTGACATCCATGCGCCAATTAATACTGCAGCCGCTTCACCCGGTAAACCAAAAACAGCCATGATAGGAGAGAACAGTGTGCCCATTAAATCAAGCGCGCCCGTAATTTGCAGCGCTTTGATGATAACGAACGCCATTAATACGTTAGGAACAGTAGATGTCGTTGCAATAACCCAGCCTTTTTTAGCGCCTTCAACGAAGATGTCTGTCACCATTGGTTTTTTCGCTTTAACGTCGCTCATTACGCTGTCTCCTCAGTCATTTTTTTATCGTTGTTATCACTGTTTTTATCTTCTTTACCTTCTGTAATATTTAGGTAAATACGGAATAGGTTTGCACCCACAAATTTAAACGCAAACATCACAATAACAGCTAAACCAATAGAAGAAGGAACCGCTAAAGAACCATCAGGATTCGTTAATGTAAATAGAACCGCGCCTGAAGAGAAAAAGTTAACAATGGCAGCACCGGCTGTAAATTGAAACATAGTGAATATATCGGTTTCACGCTTGGTTAAATGCTTTTCATCTTTTAACTGGCGAGTCATTGCGGCACCTGCATCGGTACTTTGTAATGAGGCGATTAAAGCCAAACCAGAGTTACCAGGAATGCCCATTAGAGGACGTAGAAGAGGAGTAAGCAGCTTACGAGCCGCATCAAGTGCGCCGTAATGCTCAAGAACGTTAATCATACCCAATGCAAACATAACGGTAGGAATAAGAGTTAATGCAAAAATGAAACCGTCACGAGCACCACTACCGCCTTTACCGCGTAATGATGTTGTTGCTGCTTGTACGCCATCTGCCGTTTCAGAAACGGAATAAGCCACTTGTCCAAAAGAACCATTCAACGTCGTGAAGTCTAATACTCCATACCATTCGTTAGATGTCATTAAGCCAGAAAAGAACACTACTGCGAAGGCAAGTGCTAAGTAGCTGCCTATAGTGACCTTACGAGCTTGCTCAGTCGGTTGCGTCATAAATACCTCAATTATAATTTTTAGATAAGATGTAAAAAGTGAATAATTAAACTAGTAACCATTTAGGGGTATTCTGAGCGATTTATTTTTAGAGTACTTGATACGAATCAATAAGCATTTCTAAAAACAATTTAGTTAATAACTAGATTATTATTTTGTGATCTATCTGAAAATGTAGATTTTTATGTTGATTCGTTAGTTTATTGTGTTTTTGATTAGTAAATGTACAAGGTCGATTCATTAATAATGAGTTTATTGAAAGGAAGATAATCCCTTAGCAAGGGATCGTGGTAAATAGTGAGGGGATAATTAAGCGCCCCTAGTCCAAATAAGGGGCGTTTAAGGTATGTTAAATAATGAGAGAATTACTCAGTGTTACATATCGTTTGGTTGGTGGTTATCACCTTATTTGGTTAATGATTTACGGATAATGACAACTCATTGTTTAATGTGTTTTCAAGCATTTCATCTTCGTACCATAACAAGTCACTGCGATTGGCGTAACGGTCAGCGAATGACATCCCTGAACTTAATTCATATTTCAGCGTGCTTTTAAGGCGTTCAAAAGCTTGTTCTGCGGCTTCTGTTGAGGCGGTTGAATGTGGATTTATTCGGACTTCTGCAGTGCGATAAGCGGCGTTTTCAACGACTTCTCGATAGCTTGAATTAACACTATTAAATGGCCCAACAGCAAACATGATGTCTTCTGGTGGAATGTTCAGTGTCGCTATTTCATTCAATGATTCGTCTCGTAATAGCGTATCTACCGTTTTTCCGCCGTGATTAAGTTCAATCGCATAAACATACCCACGCTGACTATCTAAAGCATAATTGACTGCAACAGATTGTTCTGTACTGGTTGAAATAACACCACGGATACCACGAGTATGATGAGCGAGCTGAACATACTCAACGGGTTCTATTCTACGATTGAAACCTGAATGGAATATTTCATCAGGTAGTCGTGTATCACCACGGAACACGCGCGACCCATTTAATTCAGATTGATATCCTCTGTAAAAAGGGAGGTTCTGAATTTCTTTTTGCGCTTCAGTGCTTAAGCGGTGTAATGCTTTTGTATCAGATAGATAACCATAAGGGTTGACTTGCTGCTCTAATTCGTAAGCTTCAAGATCTCGTCCCCCTGTCATATCTGCATATCCAGAGCCTCCAATGCCTTGAGGCTCTGGTAGATCTTCTGGTAGTAAGATCTCCGATTGTTGGCTATGGTTTGGCGTATAATCTGAAGAGATCTCATTGGTTTCGATATCTCCACTGCCACCATTTCCTCCTCTTAAACCACCTCGTTCAAGCCATTGAGGTTCATTATTCTCTATATTAAGTGCTCGAACTACACGACTATCGTTGATCAGTCTCCCACTTAATGGATCTATTTCTTTAAAATAACCAAATCCATCGGCTCTTAATAAGGTACTTCTGCCACTCTCTGTTAACTGAACACCGAGTAATTCTTCGCCTGTTTGAGGATGAATCACAATTCGAGGCATTGATGTGAAATCATTCAAAGTGTGAGCAGAAACCCCCTCATTTAAAAGAACTCGGTTGGGCAGTAAGCTAATTTCTTTTTCAGCAGAAAGGGCGAGTGATTGACCATATTTTACCATCACTGGAAGTATGGTGGCGGTAGCAAGAACGGCGGCATTAACGGCACTCATGCGAGTTCCTGTCAGCCGTTCAGATAACGAATCGCCATTGACTGCTTTATCTAAACTAAGTCCAAATTGAGTGCTACTCAAAGAAAGAGTTAAGGGAATACCAAGTTCAGGAATTAATATGTCAACGACTGGGAAAAGGATGACCAAGCTGTTAGCAATAGACAAGATATAATCACGCTGAGACTCGGCATTCGATTTTATCATGGTGTCTCCATCACTGCTCATGCGTGCTTTTCGCAATTCAGTCATTCTGGCAAAGACATTGCCCGTCACAGGGTGGTGTTTCATCATAAAATAACGGTCATTCCAATTGCCATTAACGAGTTGAGTTAACGCACTGTCTACACCAGAATATGTCGTTCCATCTTGACGTAAATAAAGGCTAAAGTGGTTGAGTAACGCTTTCTTATTCGCAGGATCTTGGAGTCGTTTATACATCGTTTTTTTCAATTGACGTTCTGTACGATAAGCAACAAAGGGTTGCTCACTTCCCGGAATGTATAATACGCCTCCAGATTGCCCCGCTTGTTCGATTAACAACATGTCTGTCGCGTCATACCCATAAATATCGAATCGATAAACGTGAATATTTGCAGGGCGAGCTGGTTTTAACAGAGTAAGAACGAGTTGGTAATTATCTTGTTCTAGTAAACCAAGTTGATACTGTTGATGTGCTGAAAAAGCAAAGCTGTCACGCATCAGTTGAGTATAACGTTCGCTATTATTAGCCCAAAATCGAGTTAACTCAGCAGTGTAAGACGTTTGAATGTCTAAATCTGAATAGGTGATATCCCATAATGCAGACGAGAGCAGACGTACTTCATTACGCTCATCGAACATGACGCCCTCTGCGCCTTCGGTATATATTCCGGTATCTAGATTGATTGTATCAGGGAACGAGTCCCTAAATTCATTGAAGACATTTAACATGACGGCTTGAGTTACCGTGTAAGATTTAGAAGGGGTTTCATGGTGTGCCCACCCATTATAACTGCGTGAACTGCTCATCGCTCCTCTAAATTCATTATAGAAAATAGCGTCAGGGTCAATGTTTGAATAACCATGTTTTGTTAATGCGGTTTTGAGTTCTTTGGACGTAACAGCAAGGGGATCTGGGATTGTTTTCATCAACTCGGCGTAGTCGCGCACAAAATGAAGTCGCCACGCTGTATCGAAACGATGACTAGGGACTTGGTCTATGGGCTCTACATTTGCTTTCACTTGAAAAGAAATATAAAAAGCAGCGAATATAACGATCAATAGTAATGTTTTAATTGCTTTTGATTTCATGAGTGATCCTAATTAAAGAATGAATGTGGTTTAGAGGTGGTAAAATTTCTATTCATTACAACGGTTAGAAACAAGAAATGGGATTAAAATAACATTGGTAATATGTCGCTGGATCTTCTTCTGCAGAGACATTAAATGTAAAAATAGACGCAAGAAAGAGGATGGTGAGCATAATTTTATTCATGATGTGTACCTTTATATTATGAGGTTTTCTTATGATTTATTGTGTTATTACGGCTTATTTTTGGCAGCAAATTCCAATGAAATTACTTGTCGTAATCATTAATAATGCCGAAAGTTAAACGACTTTATTGTTATCAGTTTTCTAATTAACGGCTCTAAGGGCGATGGTTTTCAAAGCGGTATTTAAGATCAATGATATGGTTGTTTGGTAGCGTGAGCTTTACATCGAGAGCATTAGGTAATTGATCGCCATCGGTGTTTTGATAGCTGTATTGATATTGTGTGACGTTATCGCCGCTGGTTTCTTTAAGATATTTAATCGGCAGGAAAGCAAGTCCAAAGAAGTCCATATCAACTTTCCATTCTTTTATTGGATCCACGTAGTGAACGCCATATATCAATGAACCATCATCAATGTAATCCAACTCGACCATTCTAATAATATGGTCTTTTTTCTCATGGGTGGCCTTTTTGATCTCGCCGTTACTGTAATATTCCAACTTCAGGGTATTTCTATCCAAAACGGTATGATTCAGTTTTTTAATTTCTTTTACTCTTTTTAGGCGTCCGTTAGAGTAATAGGAATAGCGGTAAACGAGTTTCGATTTATCTAAACGGTCATCTGGTTTTTGAACTCGTTTTATTAAATTACCATCATCGTTGTATTTATATTTAATGGTATAGGTTGTTTCTGGTGCTCCTTCTAAATTAGAAACATGATCGTTAAACACTTTCTTACGTTCAATGCTAACGGCCTTTGTATTGTTGAGCTCTTGATATTCGTATTCAGAGATAAAGTTTTGTTTTGTATGCTTTATATGAGAGTTAGGGTTATTGTGCTTCATCAGAGCCTTGGCTACTTTTACTGTTCCATCAGGGTTATATTCGTAGTCAAAAACACTGTCTAGATACTTACGTTGAGTGATTTTATTTTCTTCATTATAACGGTACTCTCCGACGGAACTTTCCTTATCTTCGACGATCTTAATAAAGCTATGTAGGCGTAAATCGTTACTTATGACCGACTGTTGATCGACATAATCTTCAAAAATAGAATAGCGATCATAAGCATAAACTTGAGGTGCTATCACAAAAGCGACAGCAGCAACGGCGCATTTTAGATTCATGGTATTTACTCTTAGTTAATAATGAAAAATGGCTAACAGGGCATCTGATAATGGTGCTCCCCCTTTAGCTGATTTCTTTTGTTTTGATCAATGTAATATGGAAATGATGTTGTTGATGTGAACCATTGATGGTGCTTTTTATTAGCTATTTTCGTTTTCTAAAATACAGAACGTTTTTGCTTCACCTAAAGAAGGAGCTAATGTTATTAGGCTTTCACGAGCGCCTGTCCGATCAACCAGTGGGAGCTGAGCGGTTAACTCATCGTCTTCATTCAGTGCGATAGAAAAAAGAGTCGTTGGATTGTAGAACGAAATTTGATCATGAAAATAAAAAGGCAAAGCGATAGTTTGGTGTTTGCCGTTTAATTCAAAAGCAGATTGGATTTTAGGGTCGCTCGAATCAGCAAAGCCAAATGTTTCTCTGAGGAAAGTATAAAGTTGTGGTCGTTGAGATTCTTTTTTAAATTCCTTAGTAAAAGCGATGATATCAGCGACATTAGGTGGTCGAGAGCCTGGGTATTTTTCGGTGCAGATCTGATCTAAGTAATCCCAGTAAGGGTCATCGGTTTTTATTTCTTTCCATTGTTCAGACGTAAATACATGCTCATTAGCAAAAGTAAAAAATGAAGAAGTGATTAAAATTGTTGATAATATTAAGCGTTTCATAGGTGTCCTTTTTCTTGTTATTCAGTATGTGGGGTTTATCGTCCGCATTTATGGGAACGATGCCAATGGGAATGTATCTCATTTATTATCTTGTGGCTATAGGGTAATGTCTTAATTTAACGTGCGATATTCGCTACGTTGATAATTTGTGTGATCACATATCTTTGAGGTGACGTAATACCGTTAGAAGCCATTTTATTGGCTCGTGGTGGTATTTTATTTTTGTCAAAG
This sequence comes from Aliivibrio sp. SR45-2, assembly GCF_963890165.1. Taxonomy (NCBI): domain Bacteria; kingdom Pseudomonadati; phylum Pseudomonadota; class Gammaproteobacteria; order Vibrionales; family Vibrionaceae; genus Aliivibrio; species Aliivibrio sp. SR45-2. The sequence continues at coordinate 14,839 of NZ_CAWPRC010000187.1, forward strand.
GTAGCGAGTCGTTTTCATTTAACGCATTTATAATCAATTTTTTAAGGTTATATTCTTGTTGTTTTATATAAAATAAATGGTTTAAACAAAGGTTAGTTAGAATGAAAATGGAAAGAAAGGAGATAATTTACAACATCTTATCTCTAGTATAATAAGAGCTCTGGTTTGTTCATCTTCTATTCAGAAATGGAATGGTAGAGTGAACCTTCATTTATAAAGAGAGTAAAAATATGAAACAAATGATAGCGACGATATTTGCTTTATTCGTAGGTTTTTTTGTTCTGGTATCTAGTCTAATCTTTGCCATTGGATTTAGTGTGGTCGGCTTTATTATGTTAAAAACACGCAGTAAAAAAGTCGACAAAGAAGCAAGAATCATTGAAGGCGAATGCTCGAATGTGACGTATTATTGAGCATATTCAGTAATCGAATTGAATTAACGTGAATAAAGAGAAAGAAATCGCGTAGGAAAGATGAATTCTAACGTTACCTGTGGGATATTTACTTTATTAAACTGGTCTCAATTACTGACTGATTGAAAAACCATGGTGATTAAAGAATAAGGTGTCGAGGTGAACGTGGAAAAACTGATAACTGTCATTGATTTTTTATTGGCGCACAAAATGGTATTTAGTCTTCTTATCATTAGCCTTGTTTTACTTGTGCGTCATTTTACGGTTAAACGGATCCGTGGTGATATTGCTTTCTTAACAGAAGATCAGCGCAAATGGATATCACGCACGAAAAACGGCTCATTCAGCTTTATTGTTATTATTTTATTCATTTTATGGAAGTCAGAAATAAATGAATTTGCCTTATCGGTAACGGCGATAGCAGTGGCGATAGTGGTGGCGTCTAAAGAAATCATTCTATGTTTTACCGGATCGATTCAGCGAGCAAGTTCTCGCTCTTTTAGAATTGGTGATTGGATAGAAGTCGGAACATTGTGTGGGGAAGTTATTGAGCACAATATGATGGCGACAGTAATACAAGAAATCGATTTACACCACGGACAGTATAATTACACTGGAAAAACCGCCACCTTACCTAATAGTATGTTCTTCACTTACCCCGTTAAAAATCTTAATTTCATGAAGCGTTATGTTTATCATAAGTTTTCTATTTGTGTGCGAGATTTTGTTAATTTATATCCAACCTTGCCCGATTTATTAGAAAAAATAGATACGCACTGTGAAGATTTTATTGAGGTGGCTCGACGCTATAATGGCGTTATTGAAAAGCATGCGGGGGTTGATTTACCTGGCTCTGAGCCACATATCCATATTGCTAGCACATCGACAGGGGAGCAAAAAGTGTATTACGTTATTTTCTGCCCAACGGAAAAAGCCTCTCATTTAGAACAGCTTATCCGCCAAGATTTTATGGAGATGTATGAAAAGACGTTTCCTAAAATAGAAGACTAGCATCGTTATTTATTCCTGCTAACGAGTCATATTATTTAATGCATTCGGCCTACTTAAATTAAGTAGGCCGAATTGTATGTAAAAAGAAATTAGGGAAGCCAGGTTATGAATACGCTGGGTTCATCGCTCCTGTTAATATTGCTTTTGATACACTTTGGCAGCGGTTATTAGTGCCAAGTTTTGTTTGTGAATTGGTCAAATGGAACGCGACAGTACGTTCAGTACATCCAAGAATGATCGATATTTCCCACGTACTTTTCCCTTCGCAAGCCCACGCTAAACATTCTTTTTCTCGCTTTGTTAAATAATGAGTTGAGTCAGTATCATTTTTGTTAATCCGGTAATAACTATCTAAAAGA
>NZ_CAWPRC010000188.1:0-16241 GCF_963890165.1 Aliivibrio sp. SR45-2
ATCAGGTAAAGGCGCCGTGTCTCCATCTGTGTGAAGCCGTCTGGCGTCGCGTATACGAATGACAGGGTGTAAGCGAATAAGCTCATACACAAGCATATGAATTTTATGATAACGAAGAATACGGCCTTTATTATCTAAAAAAGAATGGGATGCCGTTATTTTTCCGTCATTATTTGTTGCACTAATACGGTAATAAATACGTTGTGCGTGGCTGTTTTCATCTGGTTGCCATAATGAAGCGAGTTTTCTATAGCGGCCAGCTCTGTACTCATTTTTTTCTGTGGTCTGAAAAGTAATGATGATTTGAATGTGCTGATCTTGAGTGTAAGAAATGGAATGGTCTTGATGGAAGTCAGTTAACGAAAATTGATGCAACTCCCCTGAAATAGGCAGAGCGATAGATAGGGCATCAAGTAATGATGATTTGCCCCATGTATTTTCACCTATCAGAGTGGTGAGTTGTTCAAAAGAAAGGGATAGGCGTTTTATGCCACGAAATCCTGAAACTTCAATACGTTCTAAAAGCATATAACCTTCCTCATTAAAGAGAGTTGTCATAAATAACTATATAGCAAGTAATAAAAACAAAGCACTATGACAGTCACACTTATTGAATTGTTTAGAGCCTAAGGGGTATCATGCTTTTGAAACACATCGTTATTATTAGGGAACCAAGTTAATGTGCGCAATAAACAATCAAACAATCAGAATACTGCATATTAATGATACTCACTCCTATTTTGATGAGTCTGTCATTGCATTAAATTCAGCCGATCATGGAAAGTATTATATTAAATGTGGTGGTTTCTCTCGGATATCATATCAAGCATCGCATTTGATAAAAGAAGCAACAGAATGTGGCGCAGCTACGGCTTTCTTTCATGCTGGTGATTGCTTTCAAGGCACTTTATATTTCTCTTTATATAAAGGCGTTGCTAATGCCGATTTATTAAATCAATTACCGCTTGATGGAATGGTTTTAGGTAATCACGAGTTTGATCTCGGCAACCAACCCGTCAGTGAATTTATTGCGAATACTGATTTCCCTATTTTGATGGGGAATTGGGATCTTAGCCAAGAAGATGAGACCAAAGGGCATGGCGTAAAATTTTGTGAGCGTATATTAAAATATAATCCGGAATTAAAAATCGCAGAATACATGATTAAACATGTGGGTTTAACGTCAATTGCCATCTTTGGTTTAACGATAGATCGTATGTCTCTGCTTGCTAGTCCAGATCCAGACACTCCGTTTGTTAATGCTGTGGAAGTCGCTAAAAATACGATTGATTATTTGGCAAGTAAGAACATAACTAACGTGGTGATTGTGAGTCACTTAGGGTATGAAGCCGATAAAGCATTGGCGGAGATAATATCCGGTATTGATCTCATTATTGGTGGACACAGTCATGTATTACAAGGTGACTATGAAAGTATTGGGCTCGAGACTCGAGATCAATATGGTGAGAAAGTGAATGGTACGTATATTGTCCAAGCTGGGTGTCATGCGTTAGCGTTGGGCTATTGTGACCTTGAGTATTCTAACGGTGGGGAATTGATCCATTTCAATGGTAATAATCTACTGTTATTAGATGATGTCGCCTATCAAGATAAAGCGTGCGAGACCCCCTTACCGTTAAGAGCGTTAACTGATGTAAAGCAATCACTGTCAGATTTCTCACATGCACAATTTTGTCAAAAAGATGAAAATATTGAATCACTGTTAATTGAAAAATATCGTGGAGAAGTTGAGCGTCTTTCTAGCCAAGTGATAGGGCAGTGTCTAGACGATTTAACTCACCGCCGTGTACCTAATGAACTAGGTCAAAGTGATATAGCACCATGGGTGGTCGAATCTTTCTACTCTAAAGCGCATCAAGTGGATCACCGGGTTCAATTTGCAATGCATAATGCTGGGGGAGTTCGTGCCGGTCTTAACCAAGGGGCAATTACTTACGCGGATATCGCCGGAAATGTATTGCCTTTTGCCATACCGATTGCCATTTACAGTGTGAAAGGAAAGTACTTGAAAGCGGCAATTGAGGGTGCAATTGATAATGCTACGGATAACGGGGTTATTGGTACGGGCTCTGGGAGTTATCCTTACGTTTCACAGCTAAAGTACAGTTATAACGCAAGTAAGCCCAGTGGAAAGCGTATTACTGAATTGAGTATTTATCATGAAGTGAATGGATGGCAACCAGTATTGGATGAACAAATTTATTTTGGTACGTCAACCGCTTACACCATAAAGGGTAAAGAGGGGTACGAACCTTTATTAAATAAAGAAAAGGGTGTGCATATTACCGAACATTCTATGGCTGATTGTTTTATTGATTATTTGCAGCATTACTCAAGTTTGACTAAACCAAAAGAATATTTAAATAAATACCATAGAAATGACAAAGCGATGATGTAATGGCATAAAATTTGCTTTTATAAATATGGAATTAATTCATAGATTTAAGCAAAGGAATATTATGGATAGTAATTGGTCTGATAGATTACTAGCAGTCGGTTGGGTTGTTGCGTGGTCAGTATTGGTTTACTTTGTGCCATTTTCTGGTTGGTAAGTAACAATAAAAAAGCCTTCTATTCTGTAGAAGGCTTTTTGTTAACATTAATTTTACTTATTTAACTCTTTTAAACCAAACTATGTCGGTAAATTAATTTTTGAATAGACGGAGTCTTAAATTGGCTTTTATTTTGATTTTTATTCACTTTATTTGATTTTAGTTCTTATTTTAAGCGTTTAATGTGAATAGGTATTAATGTAACGTTTGCATTAGTAAAACTAATATTACTTTGAAGAAAATGTCATTTTTTGAGCAAAGAATATAGTTCTATTATTGCCACATCAAAATTTAAATGACTTTTATTTTTAAGTGAGGCAATCATGGCACAAGCAGCAATGAACGTTAATAACATCGCTACTTCTTCTTTGGAAAAGAAGGCCTATTCAGTAAGTTTCAAAGGACTGATTGCTCATTGTATTGATGTATTATTTGGTAAAGGCCAAGTAACATCAGTGCATTATACATCAGAATTATCTGAGCATTTACAGAGAGACATGGGCTTACGCCGTTAGTTTCTTTTTAATAAATGCTCTATTAGAAAAAACCAGCCATGAGCTGGTTTTTTTACATTAGCAAAAGAGTGTCGTTACTTTAGTAAATACATACCTTGTTTTTACCTGAACGTTTTGCTTTGTACAATGCCTTATCTGCACGCAGAAACGTAGATTTACAAGGTTCGCTATTTGTATTTATAGCAAGGCCAATACTTACCGTAATACTTCTATCATTGAGAATATGTTTCCAATTAACGTTGGCGATAAGCTCTCTACACTGCTCTGCAATGTGTCGGCCTACCTCTAGGTCATTTGATGGGATAATCAATAGAAACTCTTCACCACCGTATCGAAGAGCATAATGTGAATTATCTAAGTTTTTCTGTAAAACTCGCCCCAATCTTTTTAATACGACATCCCCGGTTAGGTGTGAGTATTCATCATTGATGGATTTAAAGTCATCAATATCAATAATAAGCAGTTGATAATTTTTGATTGTCGGAATGATTTTTTTTATAAACGTAGATTCAAACCAGCGACGATTATAGAGTTTTGTGAGGCTATCGTGCTGTACGTCTTTTTGTAATTTTTCGACCTTATTTTTTTGTTGAACAGACACTTTTTTCAATTCAATGTTTTCTGATTCTGAAATACTAAGACGTAGCTGCAATTCTAAATGAAATAAACGTCTGAGAGCATGTCCTCCAAGTTTATTGATCGGAAAAGAGTGAATAATATCGACGGCTAATTTTTGCGCTTTTTTTTCACACGCGAGTGCATCAGAAAAATTGCCGTATGAAGCCAAGGCGTTACTTTTTATATCTAACAATTGGCGAATGTAATAACCATTAGAATATTTTGATGTTCTTCGAATTTGATGATTGATAATCACTTCTGCCATTTCCCCTCGTTGCAGCTGGATAAGGCAGTTAGCGGCTTCGATAGCAAACAATTTATTTAGCCAAGGAAAAGATATTTTTGCGTACTTGCATTCTTTTTTAAAAGAGATTAGTTGATCTAAAGCGAGTTGAGGCTTATTTTTTAAGCGCAATAATTTTGCTGAATATAAAGCCACTTGAGGGGCTAATTGAGGATCATCAACGAGATATTGTATGACTAGGCACTCTTTAAGCAGTTTATTCGCTTTGGAGAGTCTGTTGAGTTCAAGGAGGCAAGCAATCATGTATAAGCGATAACGCAAAGCCAAATTATGGCTTTCTATTATATGACTGAGAGATTCTAGTTTTTGGTAGTAACGGAGCGCTTTTAAGTGGTCGCCGTAAATTGAGCAAAGATTACCGATACCTAGAATTGATTGGATGTAAAATTCGCTTTTCCCATGCTCTACAGCAATTTTAGAGAGGTTATCTAAAGTCGATAAGGCGTTCTGATAGTTACCAAAATCAATGTGACGATAGCTCAATGAAGAGTAAATTTGTAAAACAAGATCAATATGAGTAGGTAGAACTAATAATGTTAATGCTCGTTGTAAGTGGCAGATACTTTTTTCTGTAAGATCCGCTTTTACTTCATATTCTGAACACATAAATAATGCGTAGGCTTTTTCTTCATTGCTCTCTGCCATGTGTTCTAGTATGTGATACCAAAGAACCAATGATTGAGAATGGGAGAGAACAGAAAGATCAATTCCTTGCTCTTGTATACGATCTAAGAATGTATCCATACGAACCCTTAATTATAATACTTCTTGTGCCATCGATTCTGATAAATACTCGATAATATTAAAATAGCTCACTTCGGGGACCGAAGTGCTGTTTGAATATCGATGCCATGGATAGGTTGATAAACTGATAGATAAAGAATGGATTATTTCTAAACACACGTTGGTTTCTGCGTGAAGTAATAACCCAATTTCGGTGTCATTTAAGCGTGTTAGAGCATCGCCATATTTACAATAGTGATGACTTAATAACGTGATATTTCTTATTTTTTCTTTTGATGAATTGGCAATCACAACAACATGATATTGAGTACTCATTGATGATGTATTAATGTCATGAAGCCTCTGCTGCCATTTATCTACGGGAATTAGGTAGGTGAGTGAAGAAAGACTATTATATTCAAGTTGGTCTTTAATTCGATTGATTAATCTTATGGCTCGGATGTCTAACTGTTTTTTTGAGGTATTGGATTTATCACGTCCGAGATTATTGGATTGTTCTTGTAAAAGTGTTATTTCATATTGGCGATAGCGTTTATAAGAATAGAGTGCTTGCTCATCGTCATTGGTTAACTCAGCAACGCGTGACTGCTCAAGGCATATTTGCGAGCGTAATTCACCTTTATCGAATTGTTCTGATAACATTTCGGCTTTGGTTAATAATTCATACGCCGTCGTAAAATTACCTTTTGCCGTTTCTATTCGAGCTAAACAGATTGCTGAATGTGCCTTCATCCATATTAAATTATGTTGCTTAGCTAGCTGGTTTGAATAGAGACAGCATTGTTGAGCTGAGGTTAGATCATTGAGGCCTAAAAATGCCAGTCCTCTAAAGTCATAGATTTCCGCTTTCCATGTTAGATTCGTATTGTCTTTTAATAATTCTTCCGCTTTTAGAAGAATGGGCAGCATTTCTTGATGGTGGTGAAGTAAGTAGTTATCCCATGCCTGTAATATATAAGCTTTTGCCTCTAGATGAGTAATACGATAAAAATTAGCCCGTTGAGCAGCAATATAATGGGTAGAGTTTGCTTGTGCTAAATTGTTTGTCATACGCCAAACGTTGCCAAGACCAATTAATGCCTCAATTTCAATTTGATAGTTTCCTAATAAAGAGGCTTGCTCTAACGCTTGAATCCAATAGTTCTGAGCTGTATAGAGTTTGGCTTCTCCCCAAGAATGCAAAGCGAGTGTGTGTAATATTGAGGGCAATAGGTCATCATCTTCTAATTCTTGATGAAGCTGTAGGACTTCTTTAGCAATTTTTAGTCCTTGTGAATAAAGGACTAAATGCCAGTAAGTATTTGAAATTATGAGTTTAGAATAGGCGATGCCGTACTTGAAGTTGATGTCTTCGCAAAGTGTTAATAATTGTTCAGCTTCTGATTTTGCCGCTTCTGATTCATTTTCTACGGTCAACTCTAATGCAGTAAGCCGTGTAATTATCTTATCTTTAGAGTTAATCACAAATATCCTTCCTTATTGGTAGTGCCAATATAATACTCTCATTACATTGATGTCACGAAGTATATTAAGGATATGCGAGTCAAGTATAAACTGTTGTTAAGGTGCTCTTGTCATATAGAATATTGTATAAGTTAGCGTTCATTTTCTGCGAGATTAAGCAGGGCCATTGCGCAACTAACGCTTGTGGCAAGAACATCAATAACACCTGTTCTTAATGCACCCATGATTGACAATGCTTTGCGACTTTCACTTGCCATTGCGACTACGTTAGGAATTTGACGAAGATCTTCCATTTCTAAGCCAATAACTCTTCCTCGCATTAACGTATCCGCATCACTGCCATCTAATTTAAAGAAATCAAATCCGCCAATATCACCTACAATGCCATCATTTAAACGCGCTTCTACAAATTCTTTAGGCGTAAAAAAGCCAAGTTTAACCATGTGGCTGTTTTCATCCATATCACCGATCCCAACCAATGCAAACTCTGCTTTTCTGGCTTGGTTCAGTGTTTCCTTAATTGTTGCGTGCTCCATAAAAGCAGAACGAAGGCTCGGGTCATTCACATACGCAGGTGCGTAAAGCGTTTCACTGCTTCCGCCGTATTTTTTTGCTAAACGTCGACAAATATGGTCAGCGTTAATAATATCACCACTGCGGTGTGTACCACCGATAGCGGATACGAATCGAGCATTACGATGGGAGACAATCCCAGCGTGATCAGCGACAGCAGCAACGTTTTGACCTTGACCAACAGCAACCGCCATATCATCTTGCAAGTTATTGTTTAAATAAGAGCTAACGAGAGCGGCAACTTGCTTGCGTTGTTCACTGGTATTGGGTTGATCTAATGAAATCAATGCGCGTTTTAAATTGAATTTTTCAACCAACTTTTGTTCTAGCTGTGCGCTATAAACGGGATGAAATTTTACGGTAATTTCGACAATACCTTCTTCTCGTGCTTTTCTAAGCATGCGTCCGACTTTAGCGCGAGATAAGCCAAATTTTTTCGAGATCTCTTCTTGAGTCGCTCCTTCTTGATAATAAAGGATGGCGATTTCTGTCAACATATCGGTGTTTTCAGTGTGATCTTGAGAAGGTGACGAGCTCATTGTTATTCCTAACTTAATAATTCAGCAAGTGTAATGGGTTTTGAAATTAACCCTAACTTTTGTGCTGGTGTTGTACCTAGTTTATCTTGATGACACAGATTATGCCATGCTCTAAAGATATCTAATAAAGGAAGTAGGCTAGCCGGACGAAGTTTTCGTCTCGGTTCATTCACTAAACTTGTAAATTGATTATAAAAACGTTGCTGATAATCAGTGGCTGAAGTGGCAGAAGCACGCTTTAACCAATATTGTTCATTGTTCTCTGCGCCATTAAGATGGCAAATCCCTTTATGTAGGCCTGAGACTTCGGTAAAAGCCCAGCGATCTCGCCACCAACCCACAAGATGAATATCTACTTTCTCGCCGCTTTGCTCAATAGGAAAAGCATCGTCTTGAGTGACGTACAGTAAATCAATATTGTTGTTTTTAATGCGTTCAAGAAAAACAGACATTGCTGCCGATCGAAGCATAGGCTCTTGAGGCATATAAATCTCAATAGAATCACAATGTGAAAAAGCGTCTTGGATTTCTAAATAATGAGCATAAGACGTATAAGGCGGTCGTATTAACGCCCCTTTCGATGGGTAATTTAAAGAGACGTAATTACCTAAAGGATCTTCAACATTTGCACGGGCTAATATCTCTTGATATTTGCTGTCTACGCGGCTGAATATACTGTTTGTGGCGATAGCTGATTGAGAATTGGCTTCACCAATAAAGGTATTCGATAAATATTGTGCTTCGGGTAAGAACGGGTCGTGATCCAACTGATTACCAGGTTGGTCATTTTCTGAATAGTTAATATGTTGAGCGATGAGATAACCTGAACTCATTTCTGCTGTACAGTACCAGAAAACCCCATTATTACTTAGAGGCTGCAATGGGGTGGCATTTGATGCTAATTGAATTTGGGTTCTGTCATGCTGTAAACGGACATCAAACAAAGACATATGACGTCGGCAACGACTGGCTATTTGGTTAATATGGTCATAAAAGGTTTTAGGATTTATATGTAAACGACGGCAAATCTCGCGTACAGAGTACCCAGTAAATAAAAAACCTAAAATCTTTTGTTGAATAGGGCTTTTTTGGTTTTCACCAGACCATTTATCGACAAAGGTAGAAGCGCAAGATTTACAACGATAACGTTGACGATCACCACTATAACCGAAGGCATGATAAAGCTCACGATGAGTAAGAACATCTAAACCAAAGTGAGAGCAATGGGAATTATTACAAGCAGGTAAAGAATGGCATTGCACTTTTTGCTGACGTGCAAGTTCGTTCAATACTTCATTGTTATTGATTAAGGGAGGAAAAGCACCACATTTCCGACAAACTAATGCAGGTCGCTTCGGGTTTGTGCGTTGAACTAAATAATGTTGTTCATCGCTATCACCAAAATTGTCACACGCCAATGTTTTACAAAAATTGAGTTGTAACCCTTTAGCAGCCAACGGCAGTTTTTCAGTTGGCACTAGACACCCCTTATGTTTTTAAAACGCCAGAATGTTCTGGCGTTGAGGATAGGACTACAGTTTAATGGCGGTTTCTAGTGCCACTGTCATCATATCATTGAATGATTTTTGACGATCTTCTGAACTTAATTTCTCACCGCGTTTTATGTGGTCAGATACTGTTAGGATAGTAAGTGCTTTCGCGCCTAGATCCGCTGCCACACCATAAATGCCAGCCGCTTCCATATCAACACCCAAGATGCCTAATTTTTCCATTTTGTCGAACAGATCAGTTTCTGGAGAGTAAAATAAATCCGCAGAGAATACGTTACCTACTTTTACTGGTACATTAAGTTCACGAGCTTGAGCAACCGCCGTTTCTAATAAACCAAAATCAGCAATGGCTGCAAAATCATGGTTGTTAAAACGAATACGGTTAACTTTTGAATCGGTAGAAGCACCCATTCCGATAACAACGTCCATTAGTTTCACGTCATCGTGTACTGCGCCACAGCTGCCAACGCGAATGATGTTTTTAACACCAAATTCCGCGATCAGTTCGTGTACATAGATACAACAAGAAGGAATACCCATGCCGTGACCCATAACGGAGACTTTTTTGCCTTTATAAGTACCGGTGTAACCGAACATATTACGAACGTCACATACTTGAGTTACGTCTTCTAAGAAGTTTTCAGCAATGAATTTAGCTCGTAGTGGATCTCCAGGCATTAGAACTGTTTCTGCGAAATCACCAACTTGTGCATTAATATGTGGGGTAGCCATAATCAAGGTCTCCAGTCTATAAAGTATAAAAATTTAAGTTTAACTAAATTTGTTGAACATTTTTGTTCGATATGGCGCTATTTTAGGCCTATATTTTAAGGTGTCATGAGATTGATGTCACATTTTTTATCAGAATGTACATTATTTTTATCCTTGATAACGAAATCTGTTGAAACTAAAGAGGCAATCGTAAACGCTTGGTCTGTTCTTATCTTTAATACAGAGTATTGGTTTCATTCTGAGTGGTTCTATTTTAAATTGAAGTTATTGTCTTCTAAGAGGATGATGTACCAAGTTTATCTATGATATTAAAAGTGAGTAAATTGATGAAAGCAAAAAATAAACAATACGCTGTAATTGGTTTAGGCCGTTTTGGTTTAACAGTTTGTGAAGAGTTACATCAATATGGTTCACAAGTGTTAGCCGTTGATATTAATGAAGAACGAGTAAAAAAAGCGACTGATTTTGTGTCTACCGCTGTGGTGGCAAATTGCGCGAGCGAAGAGACCGTTGCTGAGCTAAAATTAGATGAATACGATATGGTAATGGTAGCCATTGGTTCTGATATCAATGCCAGTATCCTGACCACATTGGTACTTAAAGAAGCGGGTGTTAAAACCGTTTGGGTGAAAGCGAATGATAAATTTCATGCGAAAATTTTAACTAAGATCGGCGCTGATCATATTATTCTTCCTGAAAGAGACATGGGTATCCGAGTCGCAAGGAAAATGCTCGATCGCCGTGTATTTGATTTCCATCTTCTAGGCAGTGGACTGGCTATTACCGAAATTGTGGTGGGTGGCCAAAATATGGGGAAATCGTTAGGGCAGCTTGATTTTTGTCAAATGTCAGACGTGAAGATATTAGCCATTAAGCGCGGACCTGAAATCATATCAGCGCCTGAATACAGTAAAGAATTAGAAATGGGAGATATTCTTATTATTGTTGGTCCAGAAGTGAAACTGGCACAAAAAATCAGAACATTATGAATTATTTACCCAAACGTGGTCTATTCCCGTTAAAGAATAGTCAAAAATCAAAAGAGTGGTCAGAACCTAGGATCATTCTCTTTTCATTTTTGGCTATTCTGTTGCCTTCTGCTTTGCTATTAACACTGCCGATATTTTCAGTGTCAGGCTTAAGCTTTATGGACGCTTTATTTACTGCAACCTCAGCCATCAGTGTGACAGGTTTGGGTGTTGTTGATACTGGTACACATTTCACGACCAGTGGTAAAGTGGTCTTAATGTTTTTAATGCAGATTGGTGGTCTTGGCCAAATGACATTGTCAGCGGTATTGCTGTATGTTTTTGGTTTGAGGTTAAGTTTACGTCAACAAGCGTTAGCGAAAGAAGCCTTGGGGCAAGAGAAGAAGATAAACTTACGCAAATTAATTAAGAATATTATTTACTTTGCACTGGCGGCTGAGTTAATTGGGATGTTTATTCTTTCATTTCGTTGGGTACCAGAGTTAGGACTGGCAAAAGGTATGTTCTATGCCGCTTTTCACTCCATATCGGCGTTTAATAATGCAGGCTTTTCTTTATTTTCAGACAGCTTAATGGGGTATGTTAGCGATCCACTTGTTATATTTACTCTGTCTTTCCTCTTTATTGGGGGTGGTCTTGGGTTTACGGTTATTGTTGATTTAGTTAAAAATGGCTCTAAAGGATTCAGTCGACTGCAATTGCATACCAAAATCATGCTCATAGCAACGCCGACATTGTTACTTATCGGTACGTTATTTTTCTATGTACTTGAATATAATAATCCGAATACCTTGGCTTCGTTATCTGTGGGTGATCAATGGTTGGCGGCTTTTTTCCAATCAGCGAGTGCACGTACTGCGGGCTTTAATAGTGTCGATTTAACACAGTTCACCCAACCTGCGTTATTTATTATGATTATATTAATGCTCATTGGTGCTGGGTCTACATCGACAGGGGGGGGCTTAAAAGTATCAACAGTGACAGTAGCGGCAGTGGCAACATGGACTTTTTTACGTCAGAAGAAAAACGTTGTGATGTTTAAAAGAACGATAGGCTGGCCAATAGTAACTAAATCGTTAGCTATTATTGTCGTGAGTGGATTGTTGCTTTCTATCGCTATGTTTTCGTTAATGCTGACAGAAAATGCTGGTTTTGACAAAGTCATGTTTGAGGTTATCTCAGCGTTCGCAACGGTAGGCTTAACGGCGGGTTTAACGGCGGAGTTATCTGAACCGGGTAAATTTATTATGGTTATTGTTATGATTATTGGTCGAATTGGGCCATTAACATTAGCGTATATGTTAGCTAGACCGGAATCTTCGTGCGTGAAATACCCAGAAGAAAATGTATTAACAGGGTAGATAATTCGGATTAATACCACATTAAAAAGGGCATTGCACAAAATGTGTAATGCCCTTTTTTGTTAGTGACTTATTTCTTCAATAGAAAGTATTAATTAGCCGGTAATTGTTCAATTTTTAGAGTCTGAGTCGGGAAGGCAATCTCTGCACCGTGTTGGGCAATAATGTCCCCAATTTTGATTAATACATCTTGTTTAACATGGTGGTATTCAATCCAATTGACCGTTTTTGTAAAAGTGTAGACCAATAGATCTAATGAAGAAGGGCCAAAACCATTGAAGTTAACAATTAAGGTCTGATTCGAATCGATGCCTTCATGATTAACCAGCATTGCTTTTACTTCGATTACAATTTGCTCAATATTGCTAATGTCATCGTAGCGAATACCAATGTCTTCTTTAATTCTTCGATTTAGCATACGAGATGGGTTTTCAACCACAATGCTACTAAATACGGAGTTGGGCACATAAAGAGGGCGTTTATCAAAAGTACGTATTACCGTCATACGCCAACCGATGGTTTCAACCGTTCCTTCAATCGAACGGTCAGGAGAGCGGATCCAATCTCCGACTTTGAAAGGGCGATCAAAATAGATCATCATTCCACCAAAAAAGTTGGACAAGAGATCTTTAGCCGCTAAACCGACCACTAAGCCACCGACGCCACCAAAGGTTAATAAACCGGATAAACTGAGTCCAATCCCCTGCATTAATGATAATAAACCAAGAGAAATAAAGATTAAGCGGACGACTTTTCCAAGGGCTAAAACGGTTGTAATGTCATGTTTTTGATTGGTGAGAACTTGCTTTTCAATTAACGTTGTTAAACGTAACGCGGTCCAAATAAAACCCCAAACCAGAATGAATACTTGAAGGGTGGGGATCCAATCGGGTACTAACTTTAAATGCCCTGACAGCATTATTTTAAACGAGGCAGTTGCTGGCCAGACCCAAATAATCAGACTAACTGGGGAGGAGAGCGCTGTAATTACCGCGTCATCCCAAGGTAATGCCGTTTTTTTTGTAATATGTTGAAGACGGTTGACTACAATGCGCCATACGACCCATAAAAATGCACTAAACAGAGTAATGACGAGTACGTTCTGTACCCAATCATTCTCTTGAAAATTCAGAAGTGCATTCCACCAATTTAAGAAAGGAGTCATGTATTTACTACTCAATAATTAAAAAAGGTAGTTTAGCACTTCACTTGCCCAAAAATAGTATACAAATGATAATATTACCGCAAAAATTAACCATGCTATTAAGGTATGTTTCATTTTGGGTGCATTTCCGGTCAAATCCGCAGACCCAGTAAACATAGGTAAAATTAGATTACTGCCTTTAATACGATAAAATAATACAGCGGCAATGTGCAGCCCAATGAAACCAAGTAAAACATCAAAGCTTTGGTGATGAATCGTAGTTAGAAAACTACTTGTATCATAGCTCACTAAAGAGGCTAGAGGTCCTTCAGAGAGAATGTCATCATTGCTAAATAATCCAGTCACTAATTGTAATGTAAGTAAGAAAAATAGACCTAATACCATATAGCCACCAGCAGGGTTGTGGCCTATCGCATGTGATGCTTTTCTTGCTTTTAGATAAGTAATCGCTTTCTTGGGCGAGGTGATAAAATGAGTGAACTTTGCCGTATCACTGCCAATAATTCCCCAAACAATACGAGTGAGTAAAAACACCATTAAAAGATAGGCGAGCGCAAAATGCCACTCCATTAATCCTTCGTCCGCTGTATACCAAAGAGAGCCAAGTAAAACTACTTGGCTCCAATGATAAACTCGGATAAAACTATCCCAGATTTTCATGAATTCCCTTTAATTACTTTGCTTTATAATCGGTGTGGCAAGCCTTACAGTTTTTTACTGTTTTGCCAAACGCTTTGCGTATTGCGTCTTTATCACCTTTATCGGAGATACTTGCTAAAGCGGCGGCATCTTCTTGAAATTGAGCTAAACGCGATTCAAAATCAGGAAAGTTTGTCCATACTTTAGGTAATGCGTTTGTTTTTCCTTTATCAGATCCTTCTACATAAAAAGCATCTAATGGCATTAACGTTAACTGTGATAATTGATTTGCGCGTTTTGAAAAGATCGCGTCACTCCAATCTGTCTTTCCTTTGATCATCTCACCCATTTCACTGACATTACCTGCAATCATAGTGAATGCGGCTTGACGGTAAGCAATGGCTTTATCGGCTTCATTAAAAGTATGTGCTAAGACAGAGGTTGAAGCGAACAGTGTTGAGGCAATAATCAGTGTTTTTATTGAGCTATTTTTTGTGAACATAAGGCTTCCTTGGCTTGTCATTATTATTAAGCCTTAATTATATGAAATTAAACTTAAAAGAAATAGATTTAAACCACATTATTTACATTGTCTTTACATTCGGATTATTCATATGCTTTTAATTCAACACCTAATTTGATTGCTGCATCTAATTCTCATTTGCGTATAATGTTAAGGTATTTTCCAATTAGGCTAGTCAGTTTTATGCGCATTTTAAATATTACAACGCATCCCGATCTAGAACATCTAGACAATCAGAAAATTCTTCAACGTAATGCAACCAGAGCAATTATTTTAAAAGGGGAAGAGATTCTTCTACTGTATACAGAGCGTTATCATGATTATTCTTTACCAGGCGGTGGTATAGATGAAGGTGAAGACGTAATTGCAGGGTTAGTACGTGAAATTGAAGAAGAAACAGGGGCTAAAAATATTTCAAACATTGTGCCTTTTGGTATATATGAAGAATTCCGACCTTGGTATAAACATGAATGTAATGTATTGCATATGATTTCTTATTGTTATACCTGTAATGCAGATAGGACTCTTGGCGAAACAAGCTATGAGAGTTATGAAATCAGAAATGGAATGCGTCCTGTTTGGATTAATATTCATGAAGCCATTGCGCATAATGAACATATTCTAATAAACAGTGATAAAAAAGGCATGAGCATTGAGCGTGAGACGTTCTTACTTCATTTAATTGTAAAAGAGTGCCTATAAATGTTCACAAAAGAACAAATCGTTAAATTAACTCAAATGAAGATGCCTTTTGGTAAATAT
Source organism: Aliivibrio sp. SR45-2 (assembly GCF_963890165.1). Taxonomy (NCBI): domain Bacteria; kingdom Pseudomonadati; phylum Pseudomonadota; class Gammaproteobacteria; order Vibrionales; family Vibrionaceae; genus Aliivibrio; species Aliivibrio sp. SR45-2. The sequence goes on from NZ_CAWPRC010000188.1 coordinate 15,013, forward strand.
GGCGGCAGAGTGCTGATTGATTTACCAGAAGAGTATTTATTGTGGTTTGAGCGTAAAAATGGCTTTCCAAAAGGGGAGTTAGGCGAGCTAATGGCCTTATGTTTAGCGATGAAAATTGAAGGGCTCGATGAAGTGATTCGACCGCTAAAATATCGTAGTTAACACTTTAATAAACGAATGCTAGGTAAATTGATGAGTCAGTTACCTAGCATTGTGTCACCGTATATCGCTTTTTATTTAAATTGAGATTCACCCGCTTTCGCGTTGTTAAAATCGTCAGCTAATCGGTCAGATGCTTCATTCTTTAAATAGTTAAAAGCAGAACAAAAACTGTTCGTTTCGCTATAAATTTCACGAGAACGATCAATATGTCTTTCTGCAGTACGACGCACTTGAGCGGTATTTGTCGGGTTGCTGTATTGCACTTGTTGATCAAAGACTTCTTTAATGTATTTCTCTTTACAAATGTCTTCATTATCAGGTGTTGCAGTTATATCGGCAAAAGAGGCAGTAGAGATAAGTGCCAAGAATAAGGCGTAAAAACGGCTCTTCTTCATCATGTTATAAACCTTATTGTAATTAACGATTTGATTCTACGTTTACAGTATAGGGAGTGCAATATTTAGGCCGAAATAATTACTTACTTTTTGAAAGGAATTGAGGTTAAACACCTTTTTATTTGAAACTTGAGATCGCTCGCTATGTTGTGATTGCATTCGTCTTCTTCGCTATTTAGTATGAAGTAAGATATTTAATGGAAGAATCATAATGAAAAAAGTACTAATGGCACCGGAAGGTCCTGAATTTTCAGAGCTTGTACAAGGATATTGGCGTCTTTCTGATTGGAATATGACAGCTCAAGAGCGCTTAACGTTTTTAAAGCAACATATTGAACTTGGTATAACAACGGTCGATCACGCGGACATTTACGGCGGTTATCAATGTGAAGCTTTATTTGGTGAAGCGTTAGCGATTGATCCTTCGGTTCGTGACAAGATTGAAATCATAACAAAATGCGATATCAATTTATGTACGGCTGATTTTCCAAATCGTAAAATCAATCATTACGACACATCGAAAGAACACATACTCAATTCTGTTAATAACTCACTGTCTCGATTAAATATTAATGAAATTGATGTTCTTCTTATTCATCGCCTTGATGGATTGATTTCCACTTGATTCGTTACTAATGGTTTATCTAAACGCGACTGCAATAAATCAAAATG
>NZ_CAWPRC010000189.1:0-15918 GCF_963890165.1 Aliivibrio sp. SR45-2
TAATTGGAAGCGCTCTTACTTGAGCATCATCGTTATATGGTCAGTTTAACGACTAATAACGGGTAAATGAAGCGCTTTAAGTTGAAACATGGTGGAGTATCATTTTTAATTATGAAATCTGCATGTCTTTTTCCTGCCGCTGGCTACGGTACTCGTTTTCTTCCTGCTACTAAATCTATGCCAAAAGAAATGATGCCAATCGTAAATAAACCGCTTATAGAATATGGCGTAGAAGAAGCTATCAATGCAGGCATGGACGGAATATGCATCGTCACTGGCCGTGGTAAGCATTCTTTAATGGATCACTTTGATAAAAACTACGAGCTAGAACACCAAATCAGTGGCACAAATAAAGAAGAACTTCTTGAAGACGTTCGTGAATTAATTGACGCTGCACATTTTACTTATATTCGTCAAAGAGAAATGAAAGGTTTAGGTCATGCCATTCTTACTGGACGTGAACTCATCGGCGATGAACCATTCGCTGTCGTACTTGCTGATGATTTATGTGTCAATGAAGAACAAGGCGTACTGTCTCAAATGGTTGCTTTGTATAAGCAATTCCGTTGTTCTATCGTTGCAGTAGAAGAAGTACCTGATAACGAAACGCATAAATACGGCGTTATTGCGGGTGAAATGATCAAAGACGATCTATACCGCGTAGATAACATGGTTGAAAAACCAGAACCAGGCACTGCACCAAGTAACCTTGCGATCATTGGTCGTTACATTCTAACACCAGATATCTTTGAGATTATTGAGCAAACAGAACCAGGTAAAGGTGGCGAAATCCAAATTACCGATGCGTTATTAAAGCAAGCTCAATCAGGTTGTGTTCTTGCTTATAAATTTAAAGGTAAGCGTTTTGACTGTGGTAGCGTTGAAGGTTATATCCAAGCAACAAACTACTGCTACGAAAATGTATATTTAAAAGATAAAAAATCAGCTGAATTAGCAAAACAAACAACAGGCAAAAAGTAAGCTCGTTTGTTTTAATTATTATTACGTCTTATGAAATATCATAAGGCGTTTTTTTCATTCTGAATCTCTCCTACCCTATCATTACTGTTTTTTTATCCAGTGCCTCTTTGTTGTTCTAATAGTCTGTGCAATACTTAGTCTTCAGTCATTATTTATGCAGTGAGATCCCAATGGATAAAATTGAAGTTAGAGGGGCCAGAACCCACAATCTAAAAAATATTAGCTTAACACTCCCACGTGATAAATTAATTGTGATAACTGGGTTATCTGGGTCAGGTAAATCTTCTTTGGCATTTGATACATTATATGCAGAAGGTCAACGACGTTATGTTGAGTCATTATCTGCTTATGCCCGTCAATTTTTATCTCTTATGGAAAAACCCGATGTAGACCATATCGAAGGGCTGTCTCCTGCTATCTCTATCGAACAAAAATCTACATCTCATAACCCAAGATCTACTGTGGGTACCATTACTGAAATCTACGATTATTTGCGTTTACTATATGCTCGTATTGGTGAACCCCGCTGCCCTGAGCATCATGTCGAACTTACTGCTCAAACCGTTAGTCAAATGGTAGATAAAGCCTTAGAGCTGCCGGAAGGCACTAAGCTTATGTTACTTGCTCCTATTATTAAGGAGCGTAAAGGCGAGCATGTTAAAACATTAGAAAATCTAGCAGCACAAGGCTTTATTCGAGCCCGTATTGATGGTGAAGTATGTGATCTTTCCGATCCACCCACATTAGAGTTACACAAAAAACACACCATTGAAGTTGTCGTTGATCGGTTTAAAGTCCGTTCAGATCTTCAACAACGTTTAGCAGAATCGTTTGAAACGGCATTAGAACTAACCGGTGGCATTGCCGTTATCGACTATATGGATAAGACCGATAATGAACCACTGATCTTTTCGGCTAATTTTGCTTGCCCACATTGTGGTTATAGCATGCAAGAACTCGAACCTCGCTTATTCTCTTTCAATAATCCAGCAGGGGCTTGTGGTACCTGTGATGGCTTAGGTGTACAACAATATTTCGATGCCGATAGAATCGTTTTAGATAACAAACTTAGTATTGCTGAAGGAGCGATCAAAGGATGGGATCAAAAGAACTATTACTACTTCCAAATGCTAACTTCCCTCGCTGAACATTATGCTTTTGACCTTTTCTCACCCTTTAAATCATTGTCAAAAAAAATTCAACAAATCATCCTTAATGGCTCTGGTAGTGAAGAAGTTGAATTTCATTACAGTAATGACCGGGGTGATTTACGTGTAAAACGTCACCCATTTGAAGGTATTTTAAATACTTTAGATCGCCGCTATAAAGAAACAGAATCAAACTCCGTTCGTGATGATTTATCCAAATACATTTCTACACAATCTTGCTCTAGTTGCCATGGGACTCGCCTACGCTTAGAAGCAAGAAGCGTTTTTGTCGCTGATACCACGTTATCTGAAATCTGTGAAATGAGCATTCAAGATTCAATGGCATTTTTCAGCTCATTAACCTTAACAGGGCAAAAAGCACAAATTGCCGATAAGATAATGAAAGAAATAAACGAGCGCTTAAATTTTCTTATTAATGTTGGTCTAAATTACCTTAATTTATCGCGCGGGGCAGACACTCTTTCTGGCGGAGAAGCTCAACGAATACGTCTTGCTAGTCAAATTGGTGCCGGGCTTGTAGGTGTTATGTATGTGCTTGATGAACCATCAATTGGGCTCCATCAACGCGACAATGAACGATTATTAAAAACGTTGAATCATTTACGCGACCTCGGAAATACGGTGATTGTCGTTGAGCATGATGAAGATGCAATTCGAAGTGCTGATCATATTATTGATATAGGCCCTGGAGCCGGTGTGCATGGTGGATATATTGTTGCTGAAGGCGATTATGCGGCAATAATTAATAATCCAGATTCTTTAACAGGCCAATACTTAAGTGGCGCAAAAAAAATTCCGGTACCAAAAGAACGAGTTAAGGCGGATCCTAAAAAACAAGTAGAACTCATTGGTGCGACTGGCAATAATTTAAAAAATGTTACATTAAAATTACCGGTTGGTCTCTTTACTTGTATCACTGGTGTTTCTGGTTCTGGTAAATCGACACTCATTAACGATACTTTTTTCAAGATTGCACATACTCAACTCAATGGAGCAACAACTTCAGAGCCCGCGCCTTATAAAAAAATTAAAGGCATCGAACACTTTGATAAAGTCATCGATATAGATCAAAGTCCAATAGGCCGAACCCCTCGTTCGAACCCCGCGACTTATACTGGTATTTTTACTCCAATACGAGAATTATTCTCTGGAACACCGGAATCCCGCTCTCGTGGCTATAAACCTGGACGCTTTAGTTTTAATGTTCGAGGCGGCCGTTGTGAAGCTTGCCAAGGTGATGGGGTTATAAAAGTAGAAATGCATTTCTTACCTGATGTTTATGTGCCATGTGATGTTTGTAAGAGTAAACGCTACAACCGTGAAACGCTTGAAGTAAAATATAAAGGTAAGAGTATTGATGAAGTTCTTCAAATGACCATTGAAGATGCTCATACTTTCTTTGCTCCTGTTCCCGTGATTGCTCGCAAATTAAAAACACTCATGGATGTTGGACTCTCTTACATTCGTTTAGGTCAAGCGGCAACGACCTTGTCTGGAGGGGAGGCTCAGCGTGTCAAACTAGCTCGAGAATTATCGAAAAGAGATACTGGAAAAACACTCTATATTTTAGATGAACCAACTACTGGTTTGCATTTTCATGATATTCAACAACTATTGACGGTTCTTCATCACTTACGTGAACGAGGAAATACCATTGTGGTTATTGAGCATAATCTAGATGTAGTAAAAACAGCTGACTGGGTGGTAGATTTAGGGCCAGAAGGTGGTAATGGTGGTGGAGAGATCATTGCAGAAGGAACCCCCGAAGAAGTTGCACTTATTGAAGGGTCACATACGGCACGCTTCTTAAAACCAATGCTTTCCTTATAAAATTCCATACTTATTAAGTATTATCGGATAGAATAAAGCCAGCACTTTGCTGGCTTTATTACAGGGATTAATTGAAAAAATGGCAACCTTACTTACTCAGGGAACTCAACTCGAAGCAAGAAAAATAAAAAAACCACTTACTAAATCTTTTCTCGTTAGCCTCAGTATTCTATTTTTTGTTTGTGCTCACTTTTTCCAACCAAATCCAGGTGGTTCAGGTCTCCATTTAGCCTTTAATGCTGCCTCTTGGATCCCTGCAAGTATTGCCATTGCCATTGCCTTCTATCATATAGCGAAACAAGGGGTAATTAAGTATTCCACATTAACAATCGTTTTATTTTTCTCAGCAGTTCTACTTTCTGTACCTTTAATCTATCAAGACTCCTCTCCATTATTAGCCGCTGGAAAATTTTTTGGATTATGGGCTGGCTGGCTTTTCTTTCTCACCTTACAACAATTTGCATTTTCTAATAAACAAAAGCAATGGCTTCTATGGTGCATCATTGGTTCTGTATTGATTGAAGCTATTTTTGGCTATATTCAATATCTATTTCTAGAACCAGGGAATTCGTTTGGTTATAACGTAATTTCAAACCGCCCTTATGGTATTTTTCAACAGCCAAATGTAATGGCAAGCTTTTTAGTTACAGGGCTTGCCATAGCCTCGTATTTTCTGGCAAGACAACCAATTAAATACCGAGAGAACCCTGTCGCACTTACACTTTTATATATAACAATAATCCTAACCTTACCGCTAATTATTGTTTTAGCTTCACGAACGGGTTGGATTGCTGCTGTATTTAGCCTTCTATTGTTAATCCCATACATGTGGAAATATTGCACAAAAAAACGATTTTCATCGTGGATTCTTGCTTTAATTATGGGCGTTAGTGGCAGTTTTATTATCTTACATTTTTCACAAAATGATGATTTCAATAATATTTCGTTATTAAGTAAAAAAGCAGATTTAGAAAGCCCAAGAAGATACACATTCCCCCAAGCACTGGATATGTTTTTAGAGAAACCAATTACTGGTTATGGCTATGGGAATTTTGAAGCCGCTTACATTCTTTATACGGCCAAACAGCACCAAATATCTGCCGATTATAAATCGGGATTACCATCAATGGACCATCCTCATAATGAGGTCCTCTATTGGGGAGTAGAAGGTGGTATTCTTGCTATATTTGGATTATTACTAGCTGCTGGAGGGGTGTTACTAAAAATTAGAAAAAGTAAATTAGATACACAATTTGCATTGCTTGCTCTAATCAGTCCTATCTTTATTCACAGCCAATTAGAATACCCTTTTTACCATTCTATGCTTCACTGGTTTACCTTCATTATCCTTCTCTTTTGGATAGATCAGCTTAGCTGTAAGTATAAAAAATACCGCATTACTGGAGTCAGCAAAATATCGTTACGAGTAAGTTCTCTTGTTCTTCCAATTATCACGGCCTTTTATATGCTTTCAGCATTACACACAAACTGGATTTTAACCAAATTTGAAACAACAAAACCAATGAATCCAGAAATATTAAATCAAGTCAGTAACCCTGTCGTGTGGGAAGATAGATTTAATTGGGATGTATTATCAGCACAATTATCCATTGGCATCATAAATAAAAGGCCAGATTTAATCATACCTTACATTACTTGGTCCAAAGAGCTTATAAAAAATAAACCTAGACCAGCATTTTATCAAAACCTAATCATCGCTTATCAAGCTTTAGGGCAAGAAGCAAACGCGGAAGATATAAGAAGAGAAGCCGTATTCTTATTTCCGAATAACAATTTCGAAACCGTTCAACTTGACCAAAAGTTACGTCAAATCAGAAAGTAATGATAAAACGCCGTTGAATTTATCAACGGCGTTTTATCATCATGTTATTTATAATACGTCAGATAACGCTTTTAAACAAAGAGACACGTTTTCTTTACGTGCCGCATACCCCATCAATCCAATGCGCCAAGCTTTACCCGCTAAATCCCCTAATCCTGCGCCAATTTCTAAATTATATTCTTCTAATAATACTTTTCGAACTAAAGCATCATTAGTACCATCAGGAATATAGACCGCATTTAGCTGTGGTAATCGGTATTTCTCATCAACAATAAATGAAACACCTAAACTTTCTAGTCCACGCTTAAGTTCTTGGTGAAAATAATCATGTCTCTTCCATGCATTCTCTAGCCCCTCATTTTTAAGCATTAATAATGATTCATGCAATGCATATAGACTGTTTACTGGTGCGGTATGATGATAGCTTCTTTTGCCTTCTCCACTCCAGTAGCCCAATACAAGGCTTTGGTCTAAAAACCAACTTTGTACCGGTTCTTTTCTTGACTTCATTTTCTCAACCGCTTTATTTGAAAACGTCACCGGAGAAAGACCAGGTATACAAGATAAGCATTTTTGAGATCCTGAATAAACCGCATCTAATAACCATTCATCTACGAATAAAGGAACCCCACCCAACGATGTTACTGCGTCTACAATAGTTAAACAGTTGTATTTCAGTGCCAATTCAGAGATAGACTTCGCATCACTTAATACACCTGTTGATGTCTCTGCGTGCACAAATGCGATAACATTAATCTCAGGATCTTTAATCAATGCTTCTTCTACTTTTGCTAACGATACAGGAGTTCCCCATTCATCATCAATAACGATCGCAATTCCACCGCAACGCTCTACATTCTGTCGCATTCGCTCACCAAAAACACCATTACGGCAAACAAGTACTTTTTCGCCTCTCTCTACAAGATTAACAAAACACGTTTCCATTCCTGCACTGCCTGGTGCTGACACCGCGATAGTAAATTCATTTTTTGTTTGAAATGCGTATTTTAATAGCTCTTTTACTTCATCCATCATTTTAATAAACAATGGGTCTAAATGACCAATAGTAGGGCGACTCAATGCTTGTAATACCTGGGGAGAAACATCAGATGGACCAGGTCCCATAAGGGTTCTTTGTGGTGGAATAAAACTTTGCATGACTCGCTCCTTGAATAGTAAGTGTTCAAATAATAAACATAAAAATAATTAAACTCAATTAGACAAACTAATTAGAGTGACTTAACTGCCTAAAACAACACTAAATAGTTAAATTTTACTTAGAAGGTAAGAAAGACAAAAAAAACGTTACTATCAATTGACATTTGATTCATAAAAAAGCACATTAATGAAACGTATTTCGTACTTTTAGAAATATAAAGAAGAGGAGCATTACCTAGGTAGCTTAATTTGTGGAGCCCAAACTCCAAAACAAATAAGTGAGGGAGAGTTATGCCGAGATAAACTACCCTTGGGAGTCGTTTATCGATCGTATTGGCTGAATCCTTACGATTGTCACTTAAATATTAAGTGAAGAGCTTCTAGCAATAACCTTTTATATTGCTGTCGTTTCTTCATATTTATTTCCACATTGGATGTAGTCGGGAGACAGGATAGTGAACCCTATAAATGTTGCTAAATTTGGTGGCACTAGCGTTGCTAATTTTGAAGCAATGAGCCGTAGTGCCCATGTAATAGAACAAAACAAAAATACTCACTTAGTTGTTATTAGCGCCTGCTCAGGGGTCACAAACCTGTTAGTTGAATTAGCTAACGGTGTTGAAAATACTCAACGGAAAAAAAATATTCTTAATGAATTAAAAGATATTCACTTCTCTGTATTAGATCAATTAGCTGATCCTGTTTATCCAGAACAAGCTATTCTTGAAATCTTAGATGATATAGAAAAAGCCGCTGATTCAGCCTCATTCCAAATAAGTGATAAATTAACCGATCACCTTGTTTCTTGCGGTGAGCTAATGTCTACTCACCTATTTACTCAATTGTTAATTGAGCGAGGCAATTCAGCCGTTCGTTTTGATATAAGAACCGTTCTTCGTACTGACTCAACATTTGGTAAAGGCGAACCTCAATTAGACTATATTTCTCATCTAGCTCAAGAAAAACTAGCTCCTTTATGCCAAAAACACATCGTAGTTACTCAAGGATTTATTGGTGCGGATTGTGACGGAAATACAACAACATTAGGCAGAGGCGGTAGTGATTATAGTGCAGCCTTGATCGCAGAATCAGTAAGAGCTTGCGGTTTAGAAATTTGGACTGATGTCCCTGGCATTTATACGACAGATCCTCGCATTGCTCCCAAAGCTTCCCCTATTCCAGAAATCAGCTTTAGTGAAGCATCAGAAATGGCAAACTATGGTGCGAAAATTCTACATCCTTCAACTTTACTTCCTGCATTGCGTCATCAAATCCCAGTGTTTGTTGGCTCATCTAAAGAGCCAGAAAAAGGCGGTACATGGATCAAACAAAAGGTAAATAGCTCTCCATTATTTCGAGCATTAACATTACGTTGCAATCAAACCATGGTGACGTTACATAGCCCAAGTATGTTCCATGCTTATGGATTTTTAGCTGAAGTATTTAAAATTTTAGCTAAATACCAAATATCGGTAGATTTAATTACCACATCAGAAGTCAGTGTTGCATTAACTTTAGATCAAACGAACACTAACGGTAAAGCTCCTGAACTACCGTTAGAGGCACAAAGAGAGCTCGAAGAACTTTGCACTGTAGAAGTTGAAAATAATCTATGCTTAGTCGCTTTAATTGGTAATAAGATGAGTAACTCTAAAGGCTCTGCAAAGCAAGTTTTTGGTACATTAGAAGAATTTAATTTACGTATGATTTGTTACGGTGCTAGCCCGCATAATTTATGCTTTTTATTAAGTGACGCTGAAGCAAAAAAAGCAGTTGAAGTACTTCATAAAGAACTCTTCGAATAAATATTAACGTAATAAAAATGCCCATTAACATTCGCTAACGGGCATTTATTTTAAGTCATAATTAAGGTTTAATTTAAGTTAGGTCCTAACCATTTCTCTGCTTCTAACATATCCCAGCCTTTTCGTTCAGCGTAACTTTCAGCTTGATCTTTCTGTATTTGTGCAATAGCAAAATAACGAGAATCAGGATGAGAAAAATACATTCCAGATACTGAAGCGCCAGGCCACATTGCATAGCTCGATGTTAATGACATGCCAATTGATTCTTCAATCTTCATTAATTCCCAAAGAGCCCCTTTTTCAGTATGTTCAGGACATGCAGGATATCCAGGAGCAGGCCTAATGCCTTGGTATTTTTCTCGGATCAACTCATCATTAGACAGGTTTTCGTCCGTAGCATAACCCCAAATTTCTTTACGTACTTTTTCATGTAAATATTCAGCAAAACCTTCCGCTAAACGATCAGCAATAGCTTGGATCATAATTGCGTTATAATCATCACCATTCGCTTTATATGCATCCGCTAAATCACGTTCACCGATTCCACCAGTAACCGCAAAACCACCAATCCAATCTTTCTTACCACTTTCTTTTGGTGCTATATAATCAGATAGGCAGTAATTAAACCCTTTTGGTTTTGCCGTTTGTTGACGCAAATTATGCAGTACTTTTACGACTGTTGTTCGAGATTCATCGCTATACACTTCGATATCATCACCAATACTTGCCGCAGGAAATAATGCACACATACCACGGGCTTTTAATAACCCTTCAGTGTCTACACGGTCTAAAAGATCATTAGCGTCTTTATATAAGCGTTTCGCTTCTTCGCCAACTTCATCATGCTCTAAAATCGCAGGGTATTTCCCCATTAAAGACCAAGTCATAAAGAATGGTGTCCAATCGATATATTTACGTAATGTTGCTATATCAACATCATCTACAATATGTACGCCTGGTTTCATTGGCGTTGGTGGAGTATAACTAACCCAATCAATATCAACTTTATTAGCTCGTGCCCTTTCTAATGTAATAGGTTTTGTACGTGGTGTTTTTCTATTATGCTGATCTCGCACTCGGTCATAATCTAAATCTAACTTTTCAATAAATGCAGGTTTTAATTCATTAGAAAGAAGTGATGTACATACGCCTACGGCACGTGAGGCATTATTCACATAAACAACCGGCTGTGAGTAATTTTGTTCTATTTTAACGGCAGTGTGCGCTTTCGATGTCGTTGCCCCACCGATCAAAAGAGGCACCGTAAATCCTTGTCGTTCCATCTCTTTAGCAACATGCACCATCTCATCAAGAGAAGGGGTGATCAAACCAGATAAACCAATAATATCGACGTTTTCTTCTTTAGCTACTTTAAGAATTTTTTCACATGACACCATGACACCAAGGTCAATAATTTCATAATTATTACATTGAAGTACGACACCTACGATATTCTTTCCAATATCATGAACGTCACCTTTAACTGTCGCTAATAAGATTTTCCCATTTGTAGAACCTACGTCTTTTGTTGCATTTATAAAGGGTTCTAAATGAGCAACCGCTTGCTTCATTACACGAGCTGATTTTACTACTTGTGGAAGGAACATCTTTCCTTCACCAAACAAATCACCAACCACGTTCATCCCATCCATTAATGGACCTTCAATCACATGAATTGGGCGTTCAGAATTAACACGAGCTTCTTCTGTATCATCGACAATAAAGTCAGTAATACCTTTAACTAAAGAATGCTCTAAACGCTTTTCTACTGGCCAAGTACGCCATTCTAGTGCTGATTTATCTTCAACTTTACCCACCGCTTTTTCTAAATAAGCAGTAGCAATATCCAGCAAACGTTCTGTGGAATCATCTCTGCGATTTAAGACTACATCTTCAACCGCCTCACGTAATTCTTCAGGTACGTTATCGTAAATTTCCAGCTGACCAGCATTTACTATTCCCATATCCATACCATGTTTAAAACAGTGGTATAAAAATACAGCGTGAATTGCCTCTCTAACGTAATTATTTCCACGGAATGAGAATGACACATTAGAAACACCACCTGAGATCATCGCATGAGGTAATGTTCTTTTAATATCGGCAACGGCTTCAATGAAATCGACAGCATAATTGTTGTGCTCATCAATACCAGTCGCAATAGCAAAGATATTTGGATCAAAAATGATATCTTCAGGTGGGAAACCAACTTCATTAACTAAAATATTATAAGCGTTGGTGCATATCTCGATCTTTCGTTCACGAGTATCCGCTTGCCCTTTCTCATCAAAGGCCATCACAATAACTGCCGCACCGTAACGACGAACCAACTTAGCTTGTTCTACAAATTTTTCTTTACCTTCTTTCAGTGAAATAGAGTTAACGATACCTTTACCCTGAATACACTTTAAGCCAGCCTCGATAACTTCCCATTTAGAGGAATCGACCATCACTGGAACTTTCGATATTTCAGGCTCAGATGCACATAGATTAAGGAAGCGAACCATACAGGCTTCTGATTCCAACATTCCTTCATCCATATTTATATCGATAATTTGTGCGCCATTTTCCACTTGTTCACGGGCAACACTTAACGCTTCATCGTATAACTCTTCTTTAATCAAACGTTTAAAACGAGCAGAACCCGTTACGTTAGTTCTTTCTCCAACATTTACAAACAAAGACTCTTTAGAAATAGTTAGAGGCTCTAAACCAGACAAACGACAAGCAACTGGAATATCAGGTAAAACGCGAGGCTTCACACCTTCAACTGCTGCTGCCATTTGACGAATATGTTCTGGCGTTGTACCACAACAACCCCCGATTAAATTTAAGAAGCCGCTTCGAGCCCATTCAGCTACGTGCTCTGCCATCTCTTCAGGAGAAAGATCATATTCACCAAACGCATTAGGTAAGCCTGCATTTGGGTGAGCAGAAACACTGCATTCAGAAATTCGAGATAATTCTCCAACATATTCACGCAACTCGTCAGGGCCTAAAGCACAATTAAGACCAAATGAGATTGGTTTTACATGGCGAAGTGCATTATAGAAAGCTTCTGTAGTTTGACCTGATAATGTACGGCCAGAGGCGTCCGTAATTGTTCCCGAAATCATAACGGGTAATGTAATACCCATTTCTTCAAAAACAGATTCAACAGCAAATGAACAGGCCTTCGCATTCAAGGTATCAAAAATAGTTTCGATAAGAATTAAATCAGATCCACCTTTAATAAGAGCGCGAGTAGATTCAGAATATGCTTTAACTAATCCATCAAATGTGACATTACGAAAACCCGGGTCATTAACATCAGGTGAAAGCGTACAGGTTCTATTTGTTGGTCCTAGAACACCCGCAACATAACGGGGTTTATGAGGTGTTTTGAGAGTCCATTCATCGGCTGCTTTTCTAGCTAATTTTGCAGCTTCAAAGTTAATTTCTGCACTTAGGCTTTCCATATCATAGTCAGCCATTGCAATCGTCGTTGCATTGAAAGTGTTTGTTTCAAGAATATCGGCCCCTGCTTCTAAATAGGCCAAATGAATATCACGAATTACACTAGGGTTTGACAAGACTAATAGATCATTATTTCCTTTTAGATCACAATGCCAATCAATGAATCTTTCTCCACGGTAATCATTTTCTTCAAATTTATATTCTTGAATCATGGTACCCATACCACCATCAATCAATAAAATTCGTTCTAAAAGCTGTTTTTCGATTTGATTTTTTATCATGCTTCCTGCCACGGTACTGCCTCATCCATAAACTTTCTTTTTACAATCCTATCACACATCGAATAGAAATCTAGACGTCTAAAATGGATTTATTTTAACAAAATAGAAATAATATTTGATATTTATCAAATTACGCGGAAAATGATATAAGTCATAGTTTGTTACATAAAATACATAATTAGAGGTTTAGTAATGTCCGTCTACAATACGCTCTGTTTTCTTGCTGCTGGAGCAATGTTAATTGCATTCTTCAATAGTAAAATAGGAAAAATGCAAACCACGATTGCCATTACCGCAGGATCAATAATGTTATCTCTTGCGATAATAATTGCGGGCCACAATGGCTGGTTCCACTTAAGAGAAATAGCAACTGAAACATTAACTGAAATAAATTTTGAAGATTTCTTGTTAAAAGGAATATTAGGCTTCTTGCTGTTTGCCGGTGGTTTAGGGATTAAACTCCCACATATGAAAGATCAAAAATGGGAAATAACTGTGTTAGCTCTCGGGGCTACATTATTCTCAACTTTCTTTATAGGTTTTGCTCTGTGGTTTATTTGCGGATTCATAGGTATTAATTTTGACCTTATCTATTGTTTGTTATTTGGCGCTCTTATATCACCAACAGATCCAATAGCTGTTTTAGCTATTGTAAAAAAAATGAATGCTCCACAACGTATTTCAACCCAAATCGAAGGAGAGTCTCTTTTTAATGACGGCTTCGGATTAGTTATATTCGTAACTTTATTTACAATTGCTTTCGGTAATGAAACTCCTACGGTAGGGAGTGTTACTTCGTTATTTTTCCAAGAAGCTATTGGTGGCATAATTTATGGTTTTGTTTTAGGTCTAGTATTCCATTACCTAATAAGCTCCACGAACGACCATTCGATGGAATTATTATTAACCATTGGTATTCCGACTGCTGGCTACGCTTTAGCTGATGTGATACATGTATCAGGCCCATTATCAATGGTTGTTGCCGGGATAATGATCGGAAACTGGACTCGTTTCATTGGTTTTTCAAAAGAAAGTGAAGAACACTTAGACCATTTTTGGGAATTAGTAGACGAATTTTTAAATGGCGTTTTATTCTTATTAATAGGTATGTCTATGCTGTTATTCAAATTCCACCAAGAAGATTGGATTTTAATGGCTATATCTATACCGTTAGTATTAACTAGCCGATATTTAAGTGTTTATGTTTCTTATATCGGATTTAAGAGATTTAGAACTTACAATCCATTATCCGTTAAGATCTTAACTTGGGGAGGTTTACGTGGTGGTTTAGCCTTAGCGATGGCACTTGCTATTCCATCTGGAATTATGGTTATTCCCGACAAAAACATTGATGTAAGAGAGATTATTCTTGTAATGACTTACTCTGTCGTTGTTTTCTCTATTCTAGTTCAAGGGTCAACTATTACTAACATGATCGAAAAAGCAAAATTATTAGAAAAAAATAAATAATAACATTCGAAGCATAGGCTATCCTATGCTTCGAAATTTATGACACATCCTACGATATGCATATCAAAAAACAATTCAAACACCTTCTTTTAATACATTTAACAATAGATATCACACTCAATACTAGTCTATTCTCAAGGACTTAATATGAGGATTGAACTATATCCACGATATTAAAATTCAGTTAACAACCGATTTAAACTATAGATAATAGTCTTAATTAAGGTTGTATCTGGAAAGATAAAACCGACTAGATAAATATTAAGGTTTCTCTTAGTAAAAATACTTATATATTAAAAATAAAAGATCATATTAACCTCTAATGCCGATCATTTAAGGTAAATATAATCGGTTGACTGACCCTTCTGAGCGGTCAAAATCCAAGTGAATTTAATGCACTTGGATTTTTTTATGGATGTATCTCAAGCTCTAAACGTGATTAATAACTGGAAGCCTAATAACATTGAAACCTTAAGTAATTTACTCCCTATCGAACTTATCGATGAAGCTTATTCTCTTAAGGAAACTGTTACGATGAGAAAGCGTAAGCTTTCTCTTGAATCAATGGTGTGGCTATCTATAACAACAAATCAATGAAAGACCTCGTTAATCAACTCGATATTGTTGATAGAACAGGTAAAGCCTATGTTGCTCCAAGTGCTCTTATTCAGCGTAGAAAAACACTTGGCGAAGCAGTCATGAAATCCGTCTTTGAGCGAATGACGACTTAAGAGTGCCAATCTCTCTCAATGGAATGAACTCACCTTATTAGCTATTGATGGTATCGTATGGAGAACTCCTGATAACCAGAAAAATGAAGAGGCTTTCTCTCGTCAAATAAGGAACACAATATCCACAGGTAAGAATGGTTTGCCAAATGGAACTAAGCAGTCATCTTATTACAGCAAGCGCTTTCGATAATTACAATACAAATGAAATGATATTGGCAGAGAAATTAATAGACAGTAATCCCGACCATAGCGTAACCATGTTAATTAAGGGGTTCTATTCACTAGGATTACTACATAAATGGCAGACGACAGGCTCGGAGTGCCACTAACTTATTCCCCTGAAAAAGAATACTCAATATGAAATAATTCGATCGTTAGGTCGTAATGACAAACTTGTTCTTCTTCGAAGTAACCCAAGAGCAAGAAAACTGTTTTCTGATTTACCAAAAACGATGACAGCTCGTCTTGTAACTCTAAAAATTAAAGGTAAAGATTATCAAGTTCTGACTTCAATGACTGACCTATTACGTTACCCATTGAAAGATATAGTCGGTCTTTATGAGCATCGCTGGGAAATAGAATTGGGTTATCGAGAGATACATGTTAGGAAATCGCTTAACACTACGAAGCCGTCTACCTGAATTAGTGAAACAAGAACTTGGGGTATCTTGTTGACTTATAATTTAATTAGGTGCCAAATGGTAGAGCTTTGTTTTAATTTAAAAGGAAATTATCTACCTTATCAGTTAAGTTTTAATGGGACACTTGCTAATGTATCTGCGTTATTGTTGGTTTACCATACTCAACGCCAGGAGCAATTCCTCAACAATTAAAAGGCTTCATCTAATGGCTGGAAGCTTAATACTTGAGAGGCAGAGGGAAAGAACATTCCCTCGAATGGTCAAGCCAAGACAACAACGATATGCTAGAAATAAGAATGCCGCTCACCCTTAAGTGAACGGCATTACATATTAACCTCTGTTTTTATTTAAATAAGTCAAACCATGTCAACAAATCAAGAACTAATCTATAGATTGAATACATCAATAATATTAAACCGTCTTATTATAGACGTAAAAAAGCCCTAATCTTTCGATTAGGGCTTTTTAAATAGTGGCGGAGTGGACGGGACTCGAACCCGCGACCCCCGGCGTGACAGGCCGGTATTCTAACCAACTGAACTACCACTCCGCA